>JBOHBE010000481.1:0-8731 GCA_050698235.1 Gaiellales bacterium | reverse complement strand
AGCAGCGGATCGGCGCCCGCGTCGACCGCCTCCAGGAACCGCGCGCAGAGGAGTGCGATCTTGCCGCAGTTGGCGGGTCCACAGACGAGCGCGAGCGGCATCGACGGATTCTACGTCCACGCCCGATCCGGTCAGGACCGGAGCTCCATGTCTACGAACTCCCAGTCGGCGCCGGCCGTCCGGCGGACGTGCCGCCCGGTCTCGACGAAGCCGCACCGCTCATACACCGTGATCGCCCGTGCGTTGAAGGCGGCGACGGCAAGCGTGATGCGGACATCCGCGTGCGTCCGCCGAATCAGGTCGATCCCGGCCCGGGTGAAGCTCTCGCCCAGTCCGCGGCCGCACAGATCCGGCCGCAGTCCGAGGCCGATCTCGACGCGGCCCGCGCCGTCCTTGAGCTGGACGAACCCGACCAGCCCGTCGTCGCCGTCGGCCGCGTAGAAGTCGTCGCCCCGGCGGTCGGGGTCGAGCAGGACGGCCAGGTCGTCGGCATCGGCCGCCGAGTCGTAGAACGCGTACTCGCCGGGGTACGTCCACTCCGCGACCGCCTCCGCGTCCGCCTGGGTCAGCGGCCGCAGCACGAACACCACCTAGGCGAGCACCCGCCCGTCGAGCCCCGAGGCGTCGAGCCCGAGTGCGGCCACTGCCGTCGCCGCGACGTCCTGGACGTCGGCCTCGCCCTCGGGATGCGCCCCGCGGACGAGGACGAAGGCGTCGTCCTGCGTGTGCATCCCGGTCAGCTTGCCGACGCCCTCGAGCGCGGCCGTGCGCACGGCCCCCTTCAGATCCCACCCGTTCTTCGAGACGAGCACGAGGTCCGGGCCGAGCTCGGCCTTCGTGCCCGCGAATGCCTCCTCGCGAGTCGCGACGCGGGCGACGAACGGGAGCGCCGCCGCCCACTCCGCGAGCTCTGCGCGCACGGTCTCGTACTCCGCAGGCGGGACGATGCCCCCGGGCTCGCGGCCGGCGAGGTTCAGGTAGAGGCGGCCGGGGTCCATGCAGTAGGCACGCGTCCGCTCGGGGATCACCGAGGCGATCGACTTGGCCGGCTCCTCGAGGGCGACCCAGCCGTCACGCTCGAGCCAGCGGTTCACGTACACCTCGCGGTCGAGCCGGCAGAACCCGTGGTCCGAGAGCAGGATCACCGTGCACTCGTCGGGCAGCCGGCGGACGAGCTCCCCCACCGAGGCGTCGATGCGGTCGTAGTACTCGTGGAACCGGCCCGCCCACGGCTCCTCCCCGCGCTCCATCTGCCCCCACAGGAAGTGGTGCAGCCGGTCGGTGCCCGTGAACGCGCAGAAGAGCAGGTCGGGCGGGTCGCGGTCGAGGAGGCCGGTGAAGACCCGCGTGCGGGCGTCGTGATGGGCGACGAGCTGGGCCCAGAAGGCCTCGAGGTCGCGGTGGCCGAGTCCGAGGTCGACGTCGATCAGGTAGTCCTGCTCCTGGAGGAAGCCGAGCAGGTCGGGCGGCTGCACCGAGCGCTCGAGCGTCGGCGACACGAACCCCGACACGAGCGCGCCGCCGTTCGGCTGCGGCTGGGCGGGATACGTCCCGGGGATGTTCAGCACGACCGACCGCATCCCCGCGGCGCCGGCCAGCGCCCACACCGGAGGCTCGGCGATCGTGTGGACGTTCGTGAAGGTGATGTCCCACGAGTCGCGCTTTCGCTCGACGAACCCGAAGACGCCGTGGCGGCCGGGATTCGTGCCGGTCGACGCGCTGGCCCACGAGACCGACGAGATCGGCGGAAGCGGCGCGCGCGCCGACATGAGCGTCCCCTCGCGGGCCAGGCCGGCGAGGTTGGGAAGCCCGCCCGCGTCGATCCGGGAGCGGAGGTAGCTCGCCGGAGTCCCGTCGAGCCCGATGACGCAGACGCGCGGCCGGCTCATGGGCGGGGAACGCTAGCAGTAGACGGCGGGCCCGAAGGCTCTTACGGCGGGAGCATGTGGGCCAGAGCAAGGCGAACGCCGAGTACGTCGTGGTCCACAACACGGCCGCGAAGGCCAAGAACATCCGCGGCTGGTTCATCCGCGAGAAGAAGCTCAAGCGCACCTTCACGTTCCCGTGCTTCACGCTCCGCGGCGGGTGCCTGGGCCGACTCGGACGACACCGCGATCGTGCACCGCGCGGGAGGGCTCGTTCAGGGGTCGTGCACCTACCCGAAGTCGACTGGGGGCGTCCCGCCGCCGCCCATGCCAGGGAAGGCCTACGGCTGCTGAGCCGCTACGCCGGGGGTTCGGGCGGCTTGACCTGGTCGACGAGCCGGTCGATCGTCGCCCCGTCGGGGTAGGCGTAGTTGATCTCGACGTACGCGCTCCACTTGTCGGGCAGCGCGTCCTCGGGATAGATCGCCTCGACGGGGCACTCCGGCTCGCAGGCGCCGCAGTCGATGCACTCCTCGGGGTCGATGACGAGCATGCGCCCGAACTCGTGGATGCAGTCGACGGGACAGACGTCGATGCACGACTTGTCCTTCAGGTCGATACACGGCTCGGCGATGATGTACGTCACGCGTCCTCCTGGGGGCCTCCGGCGAGCCGGGAGTGTATCGAGATCATCCGCCGATCCCCGCCACCCAGGCGTTCACGATGTAGGTCTTGTCGAAGAACACGAGAAGGCCCGCGGCGACCAGGATCACGCCCGAGACCACCCGCAGCGTGGCGTAGCGGTCACGCAGGAACCGGGCGGCGCTCATCGCCTGGCCGAGGCCGAGCGCGACGGCCAAGAAGGGCACCGCCAGGCCGGCGGCATAGGCGGCCAGCAGCCCTGCGCCCCGGGCCGCCGTGGCCTCGGTGGCCGCCAGGGCGAGGATCGACCCCAGCACCGGCCCGACGCACGGCGTCCAGCACAGGCCGAAGGCGCCGCCGAGCAGGAGCGACGAGCCCGACGCGTGCGCCGCGTCGACCCCGGGCGCCAGCGACCGCTCGAAGGCCGGGATCCGGATCGCGCCCATCATCAGGAAGCCCATGGCGACGATGACGATCCCGCCCAGGTGGATCAGCTGGAGCCGGTGGTCGGTGACGAGCGACCCCGCCAGGCCGACCGTCACTCCGAGTGCCACGAACACCGCCGAGAAGCCGATGACGAACGGGGCGGCCGCTCTGAGGGCGCGCCCCGGATCCGTCGAACCGGCGCCGATCGCCGACAGATAGGCGGGGACGAGCGGCAGGACGCACGGAGTCGCGAACGAGACGAGACCCGCGGCGAACGCTGCAGCCGCCTGGTTCACTCGAGGCTCGCCATGTCGGCGTCGATGCGTGCGGCGAGCGCCGGGTCCACGCCGCCGGTGGACGGCGGCCCCGGCCCCTGCCGCGAGCGCGCCCAGCGAAGCGCGAGCGCCGTGGCGAGGCCCAGCCCTCCGAGCAGCACGGCGCCGGGGACGAGCCACGCCAGCAGGTCGAAGCCCCGCTTGGGCGGCGCGGCCAGGATCTCCTCACCGAACTGGCGCACGAGCGTGTCCTTCACCTGGGTGCCGGTCCACCCGGCGGCGCACTTCTGGTGCAGGAACACGCGGACGTGCTGGGCGAAGCGCGATTCCGACTGGTCGATGGGAACGCGGCAGGTGATGCACATGAGCTGGGTCTGCATGTCCGCCTCCGACCAGCCGTTGCAGGCCAGCGCGGCGGTCGGGACCGCAAGCCCGAGGAGGAACGCTGCCGCGAAGCAGGCGAGGAGGCGCCTCATGCCGGCCCCGCGCCCAGGATCGGGGTGATCGCCTGGTCGAGCTCCTGAGCGGTGATCTCCTGGTTCTGGAACCAGCGCACCGTGCCGTCGCGGGCGATCACGAACGTCGCCGGGAAGCCCGACACGCCCCAGCGGGTCGTCACATCGTTCGACCCGTCATGGACGAGCGGATAGCGGACGTGGTAGGTCGCAGCGAACTTGCGGGCGTCCGACGGAAAGTCCTGCGAGTTGACGCCGACGACGCGTAGTCCCTGGGCCGCGTGCCGGTGGAGCTCCTCGGCGAAGATCGGCGCCTCCTCACGGCACGGCTCGCACCAGGACGCCCAGAAGTTCAGGACGACGACGTGCCCGCGCAGGTTCCCGAGGTCGATGGTTCCGCCTCCGGTGAGGTCCGGCAGCGCAAAGTTCGGCGCGGCCGGGGTCTTGCCGTCCTTCAGCTCGGCCGCCACGGTCGTCGAGCCCGTCCACAGCCCGTGGGCGAAGATGCCCACGAGTGCGACGAGGACGGCCACGGCGACCGCCTGCAGGGCCAGTCTCGCTCCCCTGGGCACGGCCCGAGTGTAGCCGTGCCCAGGACCGGTCTGCGGTCAGTCCGGCTCGCCCGACAGGTGGGCGTACGACCGGGTGTAGGGGCGCCACGGCGCCCGCTCCCAGTCCATGCCCTGGCACATCGGGCACGTCGGCAGCGACCGGTACACGGTCACGCCGTATCCGCAGTCACGGCAGCGGAACTCGCCCTTCGCCCTTGCGCCGGCCGTCCAGCCCTGATCGGTGTCAGGGTCCCGGCGCTCCACGATCGACCCCATGTGATGCTCCTCGCTCGGGATCCGAACTCTAGCCGCTCCCCGGGGCCTGCTCAACACGAAATCAACCTGATATCCATCTTTACTCAACACCGGAGCGGGCGGATGGAGCCGGTGAAGCCCCGAGTAGACTCCCCCGCGCATGACGCAGAAGGCAACGCTCAAGCCGTACCTCGAGGAGATCCGCCAGTGGGTGGAGCAGGGCAGGACCGACGTCTGGATCGCCCACACGCTCAACTCGACTCCGGCGTCGATCTCGGCGTTTCGCTCGTCCCACGGGATCCTGCGGCGCGACGTCGCGTCCGAGGCGCGGGCCGCGGCACCGCCCGTCATTCCGCCCGACGCGCCACCCGAGGAGTCGCCGACGAAACGCCGCCGCCGGACGAAGAAGGCGGTCGGAGCCCCGCCGCTCTCGGCGCCGACAGCCGAGAAGGCAGCGGCTGCGGTCGCCACGGCCTCGGGCGACGAGGACGCACCCGCCCGCAAGCGCCGCCGCCGCGGCGGACGCGGCCGCAAGCGGCCCGCCGGCTACGAGGCGGTGCTCGACACGGGCGAGGAGGGCTACGGGTTCTGGCTCGACGGTGCCGTGCGCGACGACCCGGTGTTCGCCGAGCACTGGGCCGGCGTCCGCGCGCTCAGCGTGCGCGTCGAGGCAGATCAGATCGTGATCCGCGCCGACGACCGCGGCTGAGGAACAAACCCCATGGGGCCTGGCCCCGGTGTTTCAGGCTGAAACATTGGTACCTGGTACAGGTGTTTCAGTCGATCGTCGGGCGGAAGTCGAGCGCGTTTCGCGCGATCCGCGCGAAGGCCGCGTCCTGCACCAGCGACAGGTCGTGCGCCCAGGGATGCGACGTGGTGCGCTGGGCGACGTCGCGGCACCACGCGCCCGCGCCGGCGTACTCGTCGCTGAGCGCGTTCAGGTCGAACGCGTGGCCCATGCGCCGCTGAAGCTCGTCGGCGATCTCGGCCACCACGCGGTTCAGGACGGTCCGGCGGGCGGCGGTGACCTCAAGCTCGGCCAGCCGGCGTTCACCGGCTGTCCACTCCTGCATGGCGACCTCGACGGCGGCGTTCATGCGCAGCAGCACCGATCCGCGGGGTAGACCGGCTCGGCCTCGGCCAGGATGCGCATTCCGAGCTCGTATCCCGGCTCGGCGAGGGCGAACGCCGCGTGCGCGTGGAGGCACTTGACCGCCCCGTCGCGCCCCACGCCGGCGATCCCGAGCCCGAGGCTCTCCCCCCCGTCGGCCATCTCGGCCGCGGGCCGCCGGAGCGCGCGCTGCCGGCGCGCCGCCGCGGCGTATGAGGCGTGGAGCTCTGAGTCCTCCTCCAGCAGGCGCTCGTACCTGTCGACGCCCCCCGCCGCCTCGAGGCGGTCGATTCGCGAGACCGCGTGCGGGCAGGTCAGGTAGTACGTCGTCGGGAACGGCTCGCCACCGGCCAGATACGCGTCCTGCTTGACCACCGCCGGCCGGCCGTGCGGGCAGCGGACGGCCACACGCACGCCGCCCCGCGGCGGGCGGCCCAGCTGTGCCTCGATGACGGCGGCGTCCTCCACGCCGTCAGGTTACTCGCAGTCGCTGCCGCCGACGCCCTGGACCACGATCGGCGTCTCCCCTGGGAACACCCACCCGCACCGGCGGGCGTACCACACGATCGTCGCCCGCGAGTGGAGCGACTGCTCGAGGCGCGTCAGCCGGCCGTGCTCGCGCTCGAGCGTGGCGACCTGCGCGCGCTGATTTGCGAGATCGCGCCGCACGTGGAGGTACTTCTGCACCGGCCCGACGTAGAGCGCCGCGATGACAGCCAGGACGCCCACGGCCACGAGCCGGCCGACCGACAGGCCGCGCGTCATGGTTCTTCGCCTTCGGACCGACCCCACGCGGCCGGGTTCGACGCCGCGCGGCGGAGTCCTACTCGACGACGCGCACGAGGACGTGGTCGGACGTCCCCGGCTGGTTGAGCAGCGTCCCGCCCGTCAGCACGACCCGCTCGCCCGGGGCGGCCAGCCCGCTGTGGCGGATCACCGCGATCGTCCGCGACCACAACTCCTCGATCGAGCCCGCCCCCTCGATCGCGACGGGCACGACGGCCCAGTCGAGCGCGAGCTGCTGGAGGACAGCCTGGTCGGGGCACGCGGCGACGATCGGCCGCGGCGGGCGGAACTTCGAGACGTGCCGCGGAGTCGAGCCCGACTGGGTCGGACAGCCGATCACCGTCGCGTCGAGCTCCTCGGCGATGTCGCACGCCGCGTGCGCGAGGATCGCGCTGGTCTCGCCCTCCTTCCGGCGCCGTCGTTCCTGGTATTCGAGCGACGGCTCGACGGCCCGGACGATCCGGTGCATCGTGGCCACGGCCTCGAGCGGATAGGAGCCGGCCGCCGTCTCGCCCGAGAGCATGACGGCCGACGTGCCGTCGAGCACCGCATTCGCAACGTCCGACGCCTCGGCCCTCGTCGGCTCGGGCTGGTGGATCATCGACTCGAGCATCTGCGTCGCCGTGATGACGGTCCGGCCGGCGTCGCGCGCGGTGCGGATGATGAGCTTCTGCACGAGCGGCACCTCGGCGGCGCCGATCTCGACCCCGAGGTCGCCCCGCGCGACCATGACGCCGTCGGACGCCTCGACGATCGCGTCGAGGTGCTCGATTGCTTCGCCCTTCTCGATCTTGGCGATGACGCGCACCCGCGCTCCGGCCGCATCGATGCGATCGCGCAGCCCGGTGACGTCCTCGGCGGTGCGGACGAAGGAGAGCGCGACGTAGTCGACGCCGTGCTCGAGCGCAAAGGCCAGGTCGGTGGCGTCCTTCTCGGTCATCGACGGGATGGGGAGCTGGATGCCCGGCAGGTTCATGCCCTTCCCCGCCGAGACGAGGCCGCCGACCTCCACCCGGGTCTCGACCCGCCCGCCGCGGACGTCCGTCACCCGCACGCGCACCGCCCCGTCGGCGATCAGGATCTCCTGCCCTGGGGCGGCGACGTCGGCCAGCCCGTCGAAGGTCACCCCCAGCTCGCCCACCGCAGCACCGTCGCCCGACCCGAAGACCAGCATGTCGCCGGCGATGACGCTGCGCGGCTGGGCGCCGGCCGCAATCCGCAGCTTGGGCCCCTGAAGGTCGGCGATCACCGCCAGCGGACGGCCGATCAGCTCCTGTGCCCGGCGCACGGCCTGGATCGACGCCAGGTGGGAGTCGTGGTTCCCGTGCGAGAAGTTGAGGCGGGCCGCATCCATGCCCGACCAGGCGAGCTGCTCGACCATCTCGGCGCTCGCGGTCGCCGGGCCGATGGTGCAGACGATCTTGGTGCGGCGCGGCGCGGGTTCGCTCACCGCGCTCCCCGGGCTCCAGGGGTCGCGAACGCGTCCCTGCCCGGGTAGCGAGCGGCGTCTCCCAGCTCCTCCTCGATGCGCAGGAGCTGGTTGTACTTGGCGACCCGATCGGTGCGCGACGGCGCGCCGGTCTTGATCTGCCCGCAGTTCGTGGCGACCGCGAGGTCGGCGATCGTGGTGTCCTCGGTCTCGCCCGAGCGGTGCGACATGACGGATGCGTAGCCGCTGTCGCTCGCAAGACGCATGGTGTCGAGCGTCTCGGAGAGGCTCCCGATCTGGTTCACCTTGATCAAGATGGCGTTCGCGACGCCGCCGTCGATGCCGCGCTTGAGCCGTTCGGGGTTCGTGACGAAGATGTCGTCACCCACGAGCTGGACCTTGCCGCCGAGGCGCTCCGTCAGAAGCTGCCATCCGTCCCAGTCGTCCTCGGCCAGGCCGTCCTCGATCGAGACGATCGGGTAGCGCCCGGCCAGATCGGCCCAGTAGTCGACCATCTCGGCCGGGGACAGGGTGCGCCCCTCGCCCTCGAGGTGGTAGGCGCCGTCGCGGTAGAGCTCGGTCGATGCGGGGTCGAGCGCGATCGCGACGACGTCGCGATGCCCGGCGGAGTCAGCGGCCTCGAGGATGGCCTCGATCGCCTCGTCGGCCGAGCCGAGATCGGGCGCGAACCCGCCCTCGTCGCCCACGGCCGTCGCCAGGCCGCGCCCGTGCAGGAGCGCCTTCAGCGCGTGGAACGTCTCGGCGCCGATTCGGAGCGCCTCGGCGAACGTCTCGGCCCCGACCGGCATGACCATGAACTCCTGGAGGTCGATCGAGTTCTGGGCATGGACGCCGCCGTTGATCACGTTCATCATGGGCACCGGCAGGACGTGCGCGTCGGCACCGCCGACGTAGCGATACAGCGGAAGGCCGGCC
>JBOHBE010000480.1:0-8659 GCA_050698235.1 Gaiellales bacterium | reverse complement strand
TCGAGCTCGAGCCGCTCGGCGAGCCACGCCGCCTGGCGCCCCCGCTCGCGCTCCGCCCCGTGCTCCCCCTCGACCGCCGCAGCCGCCTGGGCGGCGACCCAGCCGGCCACGTTGGCATGGGCCGGCTCGGCGAGAGCTCGCGCGTCGTCGCCGTAAGCGGCCATGCGGTCGCTCGCGGCGCCGTTGGCCCTCGCCGCGGCGACGAGCTCGACGATCCGGTCGGCACATGACTCGGCGAAGGCGAGCGCGGCGTCGTCGTCCCACGCCGTGATCCTCCGGACGAGGCGGCCGCGCTCGGCCCGAAGCTGCGTCTCGACCTCGTGAACCGCTCCGTCGAGCTCGACCAGCCACAGCTCGGCGGCGATCCAGACGGGCAGGTGGCCGATGACCGAGCCCCGGGCGCCATCCGCCCACGTGCCGGGCTCCGGCCAGCGCCCGCCGACGAACGGCCGCGTCGTACCCGGGCCGGTGAAGGCGAACGCGATCATCCCTCGCCGGTGGGCGGCTGCTCGGTCTTCCAGTCGCGGAAGGCGTGGACGAGGCGGTCGCAGGCCTCGAGATCGATCGACTCGGGATCGAGCTTGCCCGCCAGGTCGATCGTGCGGCGCATCTGGTCGAGGTAGGCGGCGCAGCCGTCGCACATCGCCAGGTGCTCCTCGAACCGCACCTCCTCAGGCTCCGAGAGCGCGCCCTCCAGGTAGCTGTTCACGAGCTCGACAACCTCCTGGCAGCTCAACGCGGTACTCATGCCGCCCTCCCGTCGAGGTAGTCCTCGAGCGCCTGGCGCACCTTCGAGCGCGCCCGGTGGAGGAGCACCCGCTGGTTCCCCTCGCTGATCTCGAGCAGGTCGCAGACCTCCTCGGACGACCAGCCCTCGACGTCGCGCAGCGTGATCACGGTGCGCTGCGCCGGGGGGAGCGCCTCGATCGCCTCGAGCACCCGGTCCCGCGTCTCGCGGGCCAGCAGCCGCTCCTCGGGCATCGCCCGCCAGTCCGGCGGGGCGGACGTCCAGTGGCCGGCGAACGCCGGATGGTCGGCCGACATGAACCGGTCCGGGTCGACCGCCGGGCCGTCGTCGGGGCCGGCCAGGGACGAGAAGGGGACAGACCGGGCTTCGCGGCGGGCCCGTGTGCGAGCCTGGTTCGCGAGGATCCGGAAGATCCATGTGCGAAGCGACGAGCGGCCCTCGAACCGAGGAAGGCTGCGAAGGACGCCGATCCACGTGTCCTGCACCACCTCCTCGGCGACGGCCCGGGTCCGCACGTACATGAGGGCGACCCGGATCAGAGACGCGTGGTAGCTCGCGACGAGATCGCGGAACGTGTCCTCATCGCCCGCGCGCAGCGCCTCGACGATGCGGACGTCCTCGGGCGAGGCCTCGTGGGCCGTCGGCAGGCGGTCGGTCTCGGTCGGAGTCATACGGGCTCCGGCGAGCGTACAGTCAACGAGGTACACGCTGTCTTGTCCGTGGAGTGCCCACCGGCGTTACAGGGGTGTAACGAACTCCCCGCCGGGCCGACTGTGGCGGATGGACGCTGTCAGCTTCGACAACCTGGCCGCGGTCGCGGCCGTCGCCTTCGTCGCCCCGCTACTGCTCGGCCTTGCGCCTGCGCTGCGCCTGCCGTCGGTGCTGGTCGAGATCACCGCGGGCATCATCCTGGGCCCGTCGGTGCTCGGCTGGGTGGAGGCGGATGCCGCGGTCAACGTGCTGGCGCTGATCGGCGTCGGCTTCCTGCTGCTGCTCGCCGGGCTCGAGATCGACGTCGACCGCCTGCGCGGCGCGGTCCTCCGGCTGGCGCTCGTCGGCTTTGCGATCTCGTTCGCGATCGCCGTCGCCGTCGCCTACGGACTCGACGCCGCCGGCATCGTCGGCGCGCCGTTCCTGGTCGCCGTCATCCTGTCGGCCACGTCGCTGGCGGTCGTGCTGCCGCTGCTCAAGGACGCCGGCCTCGCGGGATCGGCGTTCGGCCAGATGGTGATCGCGGCCGCGTCGATCGCCGATGTGGCGACGGTGATTCTTCTGTCGCTCTTCTTCTCGGAGCAGACGGCCGGGGTCGGAGTGCGCCTGGCCCTGTTCGCCGTGTTCGGCGCGCTCTGCGTCGCGGGCGGCTTCGTCATCGCCGCCGGCGGGCACGTGCCGTCGGTCTCGGGCACGCTCCTGCGGCTCCAGGACACGACCGCACAGATCCGCGTGCGCGGGGCGTTCCTGCTTCTGATGGTGTTCAGCATCATCGCCCAGCGATTCGGCCTCGAGGCGATCCTGGGGACGTTCCTCGCCGGGATGATGCTGAAGCTCGCCGATCGCGACGGCGCAATGACCCACTCGCACTTCCACGAGAAGCTGACCGAGGCGGGATTCGGGTTCTTCATCCCGGTGTTCTTCGTGGCGAGCGGGCTGCGCCTCGACGCCAACGCGCTCTTCTCCAACAGCTCGACGCTCCTGCACGTGCCGGTGCTCGTTCTGGCCCTGTATCTGATCCGTGGCCTGCCGGCGTTTCTCTACACCGGCCTCCTCGGCGCCCGCCGCGCCGTCGCGGCCGGGCTGCTCCAGTCGACGACCCTCAGCTTCGTCCTGATCGCCTCGCAGATCGGCCAGGAGCTGGGCCTCCTGAGCGCGTCCGACGTCGCCGCGCTGACGGCGGCGGCGCTGGTCTCGGTGCTCGTGAACCCCGTCGCGGCGCTGGCCGTGCTCGGTGGAGTCAGCGAGGGAGCGCCGTCGGATGCCCTCGCCAGAACGTCACCTTGACGCCGTCGAGATAGGTGCCGACCGAGTCCGAGACGCCCGCGTCGGAGAACTCGAGCCGGGTGCGGCGCCCGGTGGCCCGCACCTTGAACGCGTAGGCGTGCCACTCGGTGTGCGTGAGGCCGCGGCCGTCGAGGACGATCCGCGCGAGGACGTGCCGGTGCCACCTGACCACGAGCACGTTCTCGGCGGGCGAGGTGCCCGGCCGCGCCGCGGCGAAGAACTGGAGCCGGTACTGACGGCCCGGCTCCGTCCGCACCCGCTGGAAGATGCCGCTCGCCGCGTCGGAGTCGAGCTCGGCCAGCTGGTTGCCGACCGCGGCCGCACCCGCGACGTGGTTCTGGAGCTCGATGTCAGGCCCGAAGGCGAGGTGCCAGCCGAGGATGGCAGCGAACGGGTGCGAGCTCCCGGATGGAACCTGGGGATGCTCGAAGCTTCCGTTCACGAGCATGTTGGGGAGCCGCGGCGGAGCCGCTGAGGCCGCCGGCGCCGCGGTGCCGAGTGCCACGGCGGCCGCGATCCCGGCGGGGATGAGGTGCCATGAGGCGGCGCGAGCCACGCCAGGAACACCGCATCTGGGGCCGCGCCCGTTACACACCGGCGTCAATTCCAGGGATTGCCAGAAGCCGGTCCATGTCGCATAGTGAGACAAGGAACCCGGTGTACGAGGAGGCGGAATGGGCGGACGCGTGCGGCGCGTCATGGTGATCGGAACGGCGGTGGCGGCGTTGGCGGCCATCGGCGGAACGGCGCTTGCGCACGAGTCCAGCACCGTCGGCGACTCGTTCCTCGGCGACTTCGCCCGTCATCTGGGCGTGTCTCCGGCGAAGGTCAGGGAGGCCTATCAGGCGACCGTGATCGACCGGATCGAGGCGGCCGTCAAGGCCGGCCATCTGACGCGCGCCCAGGCCGACGCCATCGAGGCCCGGGTGAAGTCGCACCAGGGCGGCCCGTTCCTCTTCGGCGGCCCGCGGCCCGGCTTCGACCACCACGGCCCGTTCGAGCACCACGGCGCCTTCGAGCCGCACGGCCCGTCGCCGTTCGACGCCGCCGAGAAATACCTCGGCATCTCGGAGGACGCGCTCCACAAGGGGCTCGCCTCGGGGAAGACCCTGGGCCAGCTCGCCACGGCCAACGGCAAGACGGTGCCCGGGCTCGAGGCCGCGATGGCGGCGTCGTACAAGGCGCACATCGCCGACGCGGTGAAGAGCGGCCGGCTCACGAAGGAGCAGGCGGCGCGGTTCACGAAGGCCGTCACCGCTCACCTGGACGACTTCGTCCAGCACGGGTTTCGTCACCACTTCACACCCCCGCACTCCGGGCGCTCCTAGCTCCCGGCCCCAGGGCTCCGTTCTGTTCAAGCCCCGGGGAGTCCCCGCCGATTAGAGAGGCATCTATGTCCCAGCCGCTCTTTGACCAATCCGAAGCAGACCGCCTGCTCGACGAATTCCTTGCGATGCTCCCCGCCTTCCCGACGACGATCGGGGTGTTCTCGGCCGAGGGCGGCGTCGCAGAGGTCGTCCTCGCGGACCTCGACCACGGCCTGCTCGTCGGATACGCCCCGCAGATCCTCATGCAGCAGGATCTCGTCATCGTCTGCCCGCTCCGCGATGCCGGCGGCGGCGGATATGACATCACGCTGAAGGTCGACAGGGCCTACTTCCAGTCGGGCGACCAGACGCTCCTGCACATGTCCGTCATGTCGATCGAGCACCAGCCCGGGCATCGCCGGTCGAAGCGCGCCCGCCGTACCGACCAGGCCGAGGCGGTGGTGCTCTACTCGACCGAGCTCGACGCCGGACAGCGCATGAGCGCGCGGCTGGCCGACATCTCCGAGGACGGCGTGGCGTTCGTGAGCGAGCTCTCGCTGGCCGTCGGCGACCGCATCATGCTCTCGATCTTCGTGGGCGCCCGCCCGATCACGCTCGAGGCGCAGGTGGTCCGCGACGAGACGGTGGCGTTCGGCCGCCATCGCATCGGGTGCGAGGTGAACGCCATCGCCGACCACGATCGCGAGGCCGTCACGGCCATCGCAGAGACCGGCGAGGAGGGCGACGTCGACGAGCGCCGGCCCGACCTGGTCGCGGCCCGCGCCCAGAACCGCGCCGAGCTGCACGCTCTCAAGTCGCGCCTCACCATCCGCCGCCGCTACAAGCGCTAGCGCGCCTAACTGGAGAGCGCGGCTCCCGCGCGGTTCGCTGCGACGATGGACGCCTGGTTGGGCGGCGCTGGCGGCATGTCCTCCAGGAGGGCGTCTGCAAACGCGCCGGCGTCGGAGTGCTCGAGCGCGAGGTTGTGGAGCCGCTCGAAGCCGATCGACGAGATCGGGTTGCCCGAGAGGCCGCGCCCGCAGACCGACCCGCCATAGTGGCTCGGGTAGACGACGACGTGGTCGGGGAGCGTCATGAGCCTCGCGATCGACGCGTGCTGCTCGAGCGCGAGCGGTCGCGGGTCGGCACCACCGGCGTGGAGATCGGGCCGTCCGACATCGTTCACGAGGAGCGAGTCGCCGGTGAAGACGAGCCAGGGCTCCTCGGTCCCGCGCCGGCGATCGGCGACGACGTAGGCGTGGTGCGCCGGCGCATGCCCCGGCGTCGCCATCGTGGTGACGAGCGTGTTTCCGAGCTCGACGCGCTCGCCGTCGTCGAGGGCGTGGTGCGGGAAGTCGACCTTCGCGCCCGCCGGGAGGTACGCGGTGGCGCCGGTGGCCGCCACGAGCTCGGGGAGCCCCGAGACGTGGTCAGCCTGGACGTGGGTCTCGAGCACGGCCACGATCTCTCCGGCCGCCGCGGCTTCGATGTAGGCCTCGACCAGCTCGGCGTGCGGGTCGACCACCGCCAGCGTGCCGTGCGTCGTACACCCGAACAGATAGCTGGCACAGGCGGTCGGCTCGTAGAGGAACGGTCGCAGGATCACCGCCTGGCGATTCTACGCTGCCCGGTTCCCGCTTGACCGCACCGATCTGCGGCGGTACGACTTCGCCGCGATGTTCGAGCTCGTCGTCAACACCTACAACTCGCTCAAGTACGTCCACGTCCTCTCGGCCGTCGTCTGGGTGGGCGGCGCGTGCACCGTCCAGGCGTTCGCGATCCGCATCTCCGCGACCGGTGACGGCGCGCGGATGGCGACCTTCGCCAAGGACGCCGAGTACGTCGGGAACCGCATCTTCCTGCCGTCGTCGATCATCCTGCTCGTCTCGGGCATCTTCACCATCCACGAGTCGGGTGGGGCGTGGAGCTACGACCAGACGTGGGTGCAGATCGGGCTCGGCATGATCCTCGTGTCGATCGCGATCGGCGCGGGCTTCATCGGCCCCGAGGCCGGCCGGGTCGCCCGCGCGATCGAGAAGGACGGCATCGAGTCGGCCGAGGCGACGCGCCACATCAAGCGCATCTTCCTCGTCTCGCGGTTCGAGCTCGTGTTGCTCCTGCTCGTCATCTTCGACATGGTGGTCAAGCCCGGCACGTAGCCGCCCCACGTAGAATCCCGCGATGGCCGAGAACGGGCATATCGAGCGCTACGACCCGGCCGCCGTGGAGGCGCGGTGGCACGAGATCTGGGATCGGGAGGGCGTCTTCGACGTGCCGAATCCCGCGCGCGGAGACACCGACGAGCGCTTCTACGTGCTCGAGATGCTCCCGTACCCGTCCGGCGAGCTCCACATGGGGCACGTCAAGAACTACACGATGGGCGACGTCGTGACGCTGTACCGGCGCCGGAACGGCCGCCGCGTGATGCACCCGATGGGCTACGACGCGTTCGGCCTGCCCGCCGAGAACGCCGCGATCAGGTCGGGCCGCCACCCGGCGGAGTCGACGCGCGAGAACATCGCCGCGATCCGGCGGCAGATGCAGCGCATGGGCTGGTCGATCGACTGGAACCGCGAGCTCTCGACGAGCGAGCCCGACTACTACCGCTGGACGCAGTGGATCTTCCTGCGCCTCCACGAGGCGGGCCTGGCCTACCGAAAGAGCGCCGTCGTCAAGTGGTGCCCCAAGGATCAGACCGTGCTCGCGAACGAGCAGGTGATCGACGGGCGCTGCGAGCGGTGCGGCAGTGAGGTCGAGGCCCGCACGCTCGACCAGTGGTTCTTCAAGATCACCGACTACGCCGACCGCCTGCTCGACGACCTGGAGCACGTGCAGTGGCCCGAGCGGGTCGTGACGATGCAGCGCAACTGGATCGGGCGCTCGCACGGCGCCGAGGTCAAGTTCACCCTCGACGACGGCACCGAGCTCCCGGTGTTCACGACCCGGCCCGACACGCTCTTCGGCGCGACGTTCTTCGTGCTGGCGCCGGAGCACCCGATGGCCGGCGAGGTGGCGACGCCCGAGTACGCCGAGGCGGTCGCCGAGTACGTCCGCCACGCCGCCGCGCGGTCGGCGGTCGAGCGGGCGGAGGCCCACGAGAAGACGGGCGTCTTCACGGGCCGGCACGTGACCAACCCGGTGAACGGCGAAGCGATCCCGGTCTGGATCGCCGACTACGTGCTGGCCGAGTACGGCACCGGCGCGATCATGGCGGTCCCGGCCCACGACGAGCGCGACCACGAGTTCGCCGAGGCCCACGGCCTCGAGATCCGGCCGGTCGTCGCGCCGCGCGACGCCGAGCTGCCCGAGGGCGCGTACGTGGCGCACACGCACGACGAGGTGCTCGTGAACTCCGGCGAGTTCTCGGGCCAGGCCGCACCGGACGGCGCGCGCGCCATCGTCGCCCGGCTCGAGAAGGACGGCAGCGGCAAGGGCACGATCGCCTACCGCCTGCGCGACTGGCTGCTCTCGCGGCAGCGCTACTGGGGCTGCCCGATCCCGATGATCCACTGCGACGGGTGCGGCATCGTGCCGGTGCCCGACGCCGACCTGCCCGTTCTCCTGCCGGTGGTCGAGGACTATGCCCCGCGCGGCCGCTCGCCGCTGGCCGCGGCCGAGGACTGGGTCAACGTGAGCTGCCCGGCCTGCGGCGGGCCGGCGCGGCGCGAGACCGACACCATGGACACGTTCGTGGACTCGTCCTGGTACTTCATGCGCTACGCCGACCCCAAGAACGACACGGCGCCGTTCAGTCGCGAGGCGGTCGACGCCTGGCTGCCGGTCGACCAGTACATCGGCGGCATCGAGCACGCCATCCTCCACCTGATGTATGCGCGCTTCTTCACGAAGGCGCTGTACGACCTGGGCTACGTGGGCTTCACCGAGCCGTTCGCGAACCTCTTCACCCAGGGGATGATCTATTACAAGGGCGCCAAGATGGCGAAGTCGAAGGGCAACGTCATCGCCCCTGACGCGTTGGTCGAGCAGTTCGGCGCCGACACGGTGCGGATGTACTCGCTCTTCCTGGGGCCGCCCGAGCAGGATGCGGAGTGGTTCGACGGAGGCGTCGCCGGGTGCCACCGCTTCCTCGCGCGCCTCTGGCGGCTGGCGCAGGCGTCGGCCGCCGAGATGGGGCCCGGCATCCCGGACTCCGCTCCGGCCGAGGGGCCGGGCGCCGACCTGGTGCGAAAGACGCACCAGACGATCGACCGGATGACGACCGACATCGGCGAGCGGTTCGCGTTCAACACCGCGCAGTCCGCGGCGCACGAGCTGCTGCATGCGCTCCAGAACGCGACCGAGGCGACGCCCGAGCAGCGCCGGTTCGCAGCGGCGACCGCGGTCTCGCTCATCCAGCCGTACGCCCCGCACATCGCGTGCGAGCTGTGGGAGAAGCTGGGCGGGGAGCGGCTCTGGGAGGCCGCGTGGCCGGTCGCCGACCCCGAGATGCTGGTCGCCGACCAGGTGACCTACGCGGTGCAGGTGAACGGCAAGCTGCGCGGCGAGGTCACGGTCGATGCCGGCCTCGAACAGGACGACATCCTGGCCGCAGCCCGCGCCGTCCCGAACGTCGCCCACCACCTGGACGGCGCGAACGTCGTGAAGG
>JBOHBE010000479.1:0-17601 GCA_050698235.1 Gaiellales bacterium | reverse complement strand
TCACGACCTCTTGACGACGCTCCGCCGCCACGACCCCGCCGCCACCCTGCGGCCGATGCCCGAGGCCGAGGCCGGCGCCATGCGCGCCGCGATACTGCACTCGCCGGCCCCGGCCGGGAGCCGCCGGCGGCGGTGGCCGATCGCCGCTGCGGTTGCGGCCGCGGCTCTGCTCGCCGGCGGGGCCACGGTCTACTCGTCGATCCCGGCCGACGACTCCGCGCCGACGGTGCGGCAACAGTACAGGGCCGTCAAGCGGACGATCGACCTCCCGGCCGGCTCGCACTGGCAGCCGATCGACGTCACGGCAAACTCGCTCTACGGAAAGCGCTACGCGCTCGAGTTCGCGCTCGCCCAGGCGCAGTGCGCCTGGTACGGCCACTGGGTGGGCGCGGCGCAGGCGGGCGACGACGCTGCGGTGGCGCGGTCATACGCCGAGGCCCTGCGGCTGCGGCGGATGATGCCGCTTCACCGGCCCGGCGAGCTCGAGGATGCGGGCGGATACACACGCGGCTCGCTTGCCGCCACGGACCGCGAGATCGCCGCGGCCCGTCGCGGGGACTTCGCTCTCCTCAGGGGGTTCCTGCGGGCGAACTGCTAGCGGTCGCCGCCCGGCGCAGCTCGACCGGCAGCGAGAAGTGGACGTCCTCGTCGACGAGCTCGTGCGACTCGACGAGCTCGGTGCCGAGCGCGCGGAAGTGCTCGACGACCCGCGTGACGAGCGACTCCGGCGCCGATGCGCCCGAGGTGATCCCGACGGTGTCGACCCCGTCCAGCCAGGCGGGGTCGATGCCGGACTCGTCGTCGATCAGATGGGCCGCGACGCCCATCTCGCGGGTCACGTCGACGAGCCGGTTCGAGTTCGAGGAGTTGCGCGACCCGATGACGAGGACGAGGTCGACCTCGCGCGCCAGCTCCTTGACCGCGTTCTGACGGTTCTGGGTGGCGTAACAGATGTCGTCCTTGGCCGGCCCGATCACGGCCGGGAATCGCTCCCGGAGCGCGCCGATGATCTCGAGCGTCTCGTCGACCGACAGCGTCGTCTGGGTGATGTACGCGACCCGCTCGGGGTCGGGGACGTCGAGGCCGTCGATCTCCGCGACCGAGCCGATCAGCTGGATCGACTCCGGCGCCTCGCCCATCGTGCCGACGACCTCCTCGTGGCCCTCGTGGCCGATGAGCACGATCGTGTATCCGCGGGCGGCGTAGCGGCGGGCCTCGGCGTGCACCTTGCTGACGAGCGGGCAGGTGGCGTCGAGCACCCTGAGGCCACGAGTCTTCGAGTTGCGGTAGACCTCGGGCGCGACGCCGTGGGCCGAGAGGACGACCGCGCCGCCCTCGGGCACGTCCAGCTCCGAGTCGACGAAGACCGCGCCGCGGTCGGCCAGCTCGCTGACCACGTGCCGGTTGTGGACGATCTCCTTGCGCACGTAGACGGGCGCGCCGAAGTGGTCGAGCGCCCGCTCGACCGTGTCGACGGCCCGGTCGACACCGGCGCAGTAGCCGCGTGGCGATGCCAGCACGAGCTTTCGGGGAACCATGCGACCTATGGTAACGGCAACCGCATGGGGTCAGGCCCCGGTGGTGCGGCTAGCGGTGGCCCCAGTCCACGGTCCACACCGATGCGCCAGGGTGGCCAAGGAAGGTGCCGTACGCCCGGCCGATGCCGACCAGGTGATAGCGCGACGAGAGCATGATCGCCCGGTGCTCCGGGCTCTTCAGCCAGGCCTGGACGACGCCGGACGGATCCCCGTACGAGCCGCTGCCCCACGCGAGGGTCTCACCGGCCCACCACTGGCCGTACGTGATGAAGCCGGACCCCATCACCCGCTGCGTCAGCGTCGAGCCGGTCGGACTCGTGTGAGCGAAGTACCCGCGCCACAGCATGTCGTGCGAGTGCCGCCGGGCTGCGAGGTGAAGCCGCGTCGAGATCACGATCGGGTGCAGGCCGTGGTTCGCACGAACCTTGTTGATCGCGCGATAAAGCCCCATCCACCGTGGTTGAGATGCACCCTGCGCCGGCACCGCAGCGATCGTGAGCACCCCCGCTGCGGCGACGAGCGCGATCACCCGCCGACCCGTTCCCATGCCGTCTTAGATCGGCCGTTGCCTGACGAGCTTAAGTGAAGAAACTGTAATTATCAGGCCACGGCGCGCCAGCCGCCGGAGCCGCCGGCGAGCCTGAGCGGCGCGCCGGCGCGGACCTCACCCGTCCAGCCGGGGGCCGTGATCGCGGCGGTCCCCTCGGCCGCCTCGACGAGCAGCTCGTCGCGCGAGACGGTGACGGTGAGCGGGGTTCCGCGGTGGATCCAGCGGAACCGCAGGCGATCCCATCCCGCGGGGAGATTGGGATCGAGCCGGAACGACCCGTCGTCCAGGGCGCGTGCTCCGCCACATCCCAAGACGACCGCCTGCCAGAGGCCGCCCTGGGTCGCCATGTGGAGCCCCTCGGCGCGGTTGCCGCGGCTGTCGTCGAGGTCGATCGCCGTGGCGCGCCGCAGGTAGTCGTCGGCCTCGTCGTCCATGCCCGAGCGGCGGGCGACCAGCGAGTGCACGGCCTCCGACAGCGACGAGAGGTGGCGGGTGAGCGGCTCGTACAGCCGATAGCTCGCCGCGCGCTCGGCCGCGTCGAACTGCGGCTCGAGAAGCGCCATCAGCATCACGATGTCGGCCTGCTTGACGTCGCGCCACTCCATGCGGTCGCGCTGCCAGGCGAGCTCGTCGCGGCCGGCCCGCTCGTCGGGGGGAACCGCCAGCGGCAGCTCCATGAACCCCTCGTGCTCCTCGATGAGCCCGTCCTCGGTTCGCAGGATGACCATCCTGTCGGCCGCCGAGCGCCACTGCTCGGGCTCGCCGGGCTCGGCCGGGGCGTGCCCTGAGTCGGCCAGGTCGGCGGCCCGCCGCAGCGTCCACGCCGCCATCCCGTTGGTGAAGCCGCTGTTCCTCACGTGCTCGTGGAGCTCGTCGGGGCCGATCACATCGTGGATCTCGAGGCCGCGGGCGGTCTCGACCGCACGGCTCACGAAGAAGCGCGCACACTCGGCGGTCACCTCGCCGCCGCCGGCGTCGAGGAACGCCTCGTCGCCGGACGTGCGCACGTACGTCTCGATGGCCCACGCCACGTCGGCGACGACGTGGATCTCCTGGTGCCCGGTCAGCACCTCGAGACGGCGGCCGCCCGGCCCGATGACGAACGACGGCGTGACGTCCTCGCCCGAGGCCGCGCTCTCCCAGGCGTACCACGCGCCGCGCAGGCCCGCGCTCTCGGCGTTTCGGCGGGCCGCGTCGAGCGTGAGCACCCGGTACTCGACGATCCGGCGGGCGATCTCCGGCCTGACGGCGGCGAAGAACGGCAGCTGGAAGATGTCGGTGTCCCAGAAAACGTGGCCCTTGTAGCCGTCTCCAGTGAGGCCCTTGGCGCCGATCGACGAGCGGCTGCTCTCGGTCGGGGCAGCGGCGATCAGCTCAGCAGCCGCGAACCGCACACCGACCTGGGCGCCCTGGTCGCCCTCGATCTCGACGTCGGCGAGCTCCCACACCTGCGCCCACGCCGCCCGGTGGGCTTCGAGGAGGGCGTCGAAGCCCGCCGCCTGCGCCGATCGGGCGGCCCGGACGGCCGACGGCCCCGGCAGCGCGACCTCTCGCTCCGTGTGGATGGCGACGAACCGGTCGACGCGCAGCTCCTCGCCCGCCGCCAGGTCGCACTCCACGGCTCGTCCGCACATGTCGTCGCCGACCGTGTGCTCGGCGGCGACGGGCGTGCCGCCCGCGACCGCGCTCACCGCGAGCGCGTGGTCGACGGCGACTCGGTTGCCCGGTGTGCGCGCGTGCAGGACCTCGATCTCGCCGACGCTCCCGGTCGCGACGAGCTCGACATGCGGCAGCGGTCCGTGACCTTCGTGGGTGCGGAGGGCGGCCACCACCTCGACGCGCGCTTCGGGCCCGTCCTCGAGTGCGAGCTCGAGCCGGATGGCGCCGACATGCCGGTCGGCGAGGCTCACAAACCGCTCGGAGTGGAGCCGCCACGTGCGGCCGTCGGGGTCGACGCAGCGCAGAGTGCGCTCGAGGCGCAGCGCCCGGAGGTCGAGCCGGCGGGTGTTCTCGAGGACGCGCCACTCCCACGGGCGCAGGGCCCGGCCGGCGACCGAGATCTCGCTGGCAGCCCAGTCGGCGATCACCACCAGGTCTTCCTGACCGGCCGTCGTGCCGTCGAAGAGGCCCGCGACATAGGCGCCGGGAGCCGCCCCCGGGCCGCTTTCGTCGGCGGTGCCGCGAATCCCCATGAACCCGTTCCCGAGCGCGAACAGCGTCTCGGATGACGCCTCCGACACCGCGTCGTAGCCCGTGCGCTCGACCACCCACCCGTCGGGCGGAGGCAGCGGCCCGGCGGGCTCCTCGGGGGCGGGCGGCGCCGGCACGGGGGCGACGCCGAGATCTGCCTGCGCGTCGAGCAGCTCGACGAACGCGGCCGGCCCACCGCCCAGGTGGACGACGCCGGGCGGCACGCCGTTCGGCTCGCGCCCGACCGAAACGATCGTCGCGCCGGCGGCGAGGCGCGACACCATCCGGTAGTCAGAGCCCTCGAAGCCGGCGATCGGGCCGAACTCGTCGCCGGCGAGCAGGACCTCGGCCGGCAGGATCGCGCGGACGGGCGCCAGCCTTCGCATCACGTATGCGATCGAGTCGGACTTGTCGGTGAGCCCGACCTCGACGTGCTTGACGTCGGTGGTGATGCGCGGGTCGCGCAGGCCCGCGGCCTTCGCGGCGGCGTCGGTCATGTCGATCACGGCGCCGATCCCACCGGGAACGGGCTTCAGCCGCTCTTCGACGGCGGCGAGGAGCTCGCCGATCCGGGCCTTGGGCGGGTCGGCCCACTCCGGCGTCGGGATCAGGTCGAGCTTCCGCCGGTTCAGGCGGTTTCGGATGATGTCGATCTGGACCCCGTGGTCGGCGGCGAGCCAGTCGCGGACGGTGTCAGCGGCGCTGTCGAGGGCGGCATCCTCCTCGGACGACGCCTCGCGGCCCCAGAGCAGGGAGCGCGTCCCGTCGGCTTCGTGCGCGTACACCTCCGAGCCGCGATTCACCATCATGTAGAGGCGGGAGAGGGCAGCCGGCGTGAGCAGCGGCGCGATCTGGCCGCCGACGTTGTCGGCGTTCGTCCCCGTGATCACGACCAGCAGCGAGCCGCCGTCGAGGAGCCGCTGCATCGCGCGGGCCAGCTCGGCCGGGTGCTCCTTGCGGTCGGTGACGGCCGTGCCGTCCCAGTCGAACGCGATCAGCCTGTAGCGATGGTCGCCGAGAAGACCGTGGACGTCCACGGCGGCTCTAGCGGACGACGACGCGCGTGCCGACGGTGGCGAACTGGTAGACGACGATCGCGTCGCGGTCGAAGATGCGAATGCACCCGTGGGATGCCGGATATCCGGGCACGGACGGATACTGGTGGAACGCGTCGCCGCCGTAGAAGTAGCTGGCGTAGGGAAGCCACACGTGGAAGGGCTTCGACCAGGACATCAGCTCTTTCCGGTAGATGTGGAAGTGCCCGGAAGGCGTGACGTGGCCCGGCGCGGCCGTCGAGACGTGGATCGCCCGCGTGACCTTGCCGCCCTTGCCGATCAGGAGCGCCACCTGCCGATCCTTGTGCACCTCGATGTGCTTGTAGACGCGCGACCACGGCGTCGGCCGGTGCTTGGCCTTGTGCAGGCGCTGGAGGGTCGCCGGCCCCGCGACGCCGTCGCGGGTGAAGCCCACCCAGCCCTGGAACGCCATCACGGCCTGAGCGGTGCGGGCGCTGTAGACACCCGTCAGCCCCGTCGGGCCCAGATAGCGGAGCTTCACCAGCTTCTTCTGGAGCTGATGCACGGCGGGCCCGCTCGAGCCGATCGACAGCGATGCGAAGGCCGGCGCCGGCAACGCGAGCGCCGCGAACATGAGGACGGTGACAACGATTCCGCGGCGCATGCCCGGCGGATAATAGGGTCTATTTCGGCTGAACGCCTACCCATGCAACATCGGGGTCAGACCCCGATGTTGCGCGCGTCGACGTTGAGCGCGACCAGGCGCGGCGGCGACTCGTCGAGCGCGACCACCGCACAGTGGCAGTGATCGAGCCACATCCGCCGGTGAAGACCGGGGTCGACGCCCAGGACGACCGCCGTCACGAGCACCCTGGCCAGCGATCCGTGCGTGGCCGCCAGCGTCGTCCCGGGCAGGTCGCGGACATCGGTGAAGAACGACCGGGCGCGGGCGACAACCGACTCGTAGGTCTCTGCGCCGTCCGGAAACTCGGGGTCGGTTTCGGACCGCCATTGGTGGAACTGCGCGGCCAGCGGCCCGGCCTCGATCTCGGCCCCGGTCAGGCCCTCGAACGGGCCGGCGTCGATCTCGCGCAGGCGCTCGTCGATCGTCACGGCCGGCGGCCCGGGGGCCGCCGCGGCAATCGTCTCGCCCGTCGCGCGCGCCCGGAGAAGCGGCGAGCACACCACCCGGTCGATCCCGATGCCGGCGAGCGCCCGCGCTGCGGCCTCGGCCTCGCCCCGGCCGACGGGCGAGAGTTCGACGTCCGTCCGGGTTGTGAACCGCCCCGCGGCGTTCCAGGTCGTGGCGCCGTGCCGCACCAGGACGAGCCGGTCAGGCAGCGGGCTGCCAGAGGCTCGAGGCATCGCCGATCGCGCTGCGGCGGATCGCTCCCGACTCGGCCAGGCTCACGAGCGCCGCCTTGGTGCCGGCGACATCGGGCGGGTCGTTTCGGTCTCGGCAGACCTGCGCGACCTCCACCGTCGTCAGGCCGTCCGGGTACTCGGCGAGGAGCTCGACGGGCCCGGGCGGACGGCGCCTCGGAAGGCCGGGAGCGAGGTTTGCGACGCACACGTCGTAGGCCTCGAACGACTGGAAGCCGCCGGCCACGAGCGTCCGGCCGTCGTGCCGGAAGACGAGGCTCGGCGCGGTGAAGCGGGCGCCGCCGTCGAAGAGCGCCGCGCGGTCCTGCGCGATCGCGGGGTCGCCGAGTCCGGCCGCCGACCGGGCCTCGGCGTGGTCGGCCTGGTAGGCGTCCTCGACGGCCGCTCCTGCCAGGTCGCTCAAGAGCCGCCCGGGGTCGAGCCCGGGTACGCCGGAGGCGATCTCGGCGAACACCTCATCCTCGTCGAGGAGGAGCAGCGACGTGAACCACGCCATCCGAACGCCCCGCAGCATCCCGCGCTCCTGCGCGGCGCCCTGGAGCCCCGCGGCCTTCACGGCCCGGCACATCCTGCCCGACGCGACGAGCCGGGCGCGGGGGGTCGTGAGGAGCGGCATCCCGAACGTGTCGGCGAACCACCGCCAGCCGTTCACCCGCGACTCGGGCGTCGTCCCGGAGCTCACGAGGCTGGACGTGTCCTCGCGCAGGCCGATCGTGACCAGCCGCCAGGCGAGCCCGTCCCCGTAGCGCCACTCGAGCGCCCGCATGAACGGCTCGGCCGAGTACGCCCAGGGGCAGCTCGGATCGGTGTAGTGGACGACCTCGACCTGCTCCGCCATTGCCCGAAGACTAGAGAGGAATTCGAAACGGCGTCGCCGCCGCCAGGACCGGCGGCGGCGAGTGGCCGTAACGCCCACTGATCCTGCGGAAGTGCCTCCCCCGGGATCCCGTGGCGATCATACAGGTTTTGCCAATAATCGGGAAAGTCGGCATGGGAGTGTGACCGCGCTCACGTGCGAGAATGCCCGCGTGCCCACCTACGTCGCGCTGCTCCGCGGGATCAACGTCGGCGGCCATCAGAAGATCCGCATGGCCGACCTGCGGACGCTGATGGAGGGCCTCGGCCACGAATCGGTCGAGACCTACCTCCAGAGCGGGAACGCCGTCTTCCGGTCGTCGAGGAAGGGTCCTGCCGCCCTCGCCTCGGCGATGGAGGAGGCGATCACGGCCGAGCTCAAGCTCACGGTCTCTGTGCTCGTCCGCACCGGGGCTGAGCTGGCCCGCGTCGTCGACGGCACGCCCTACGGGGATCGTGGCGCCGACATGAAGCACCTCCACGTGGCGTTTCTGTCGGCGGCGCCGACGGCCGCGGCGGTCAAGAAGCTCGACGCCGGCCAGTTCGCGCCGGATGAGCTCGAGGTCGCCGGCCGCGAGCTCTATCTGCACTACCCGGACGGCTTGGGCCGCTCGAAGCTCACGAACGCGGTGCTCGAGCGCCGGCTCGGCGTGATCGCCACGATGCGCAACTGGCGAACGGTGACGACGCTCGCCGAGCTCGCCGCGGGCGGCTAGCGGCCGGTGTACTCCACGGTCTCGAACGGCCACGCCTCGGCCAGCCAGGCCGCTACAACCTCGGAGAGCGGGACGTCGAGCTCGGCCCGGTCGGCGCGCACCCATGACTCGACGTGAGCGCCCGCCGGCCCGTCCTTGCGCGGGTAGATGTAGAGGCACCCGATGACGTCGCCGTCTCCCGGATCGAGCACGGTGTAGGTGAACCCGGTGCGGCCTGCGAAGTCGCGCTCGTGCCGCTCGAGGTCGGCGCGGTTCTCCTCGAGCGTCATCTCGTGGGGCCAGCTCTTCCCGACGAAGCCGGGTGTCGCATGGATGTGCTCGGTCGACGACGTCCAGGCGGCGTAGTCGCTCTCGTTGTGCTGGGGCCCGAGCGGCTCGAGGACGAACCGCGGGTCGGTGAGGCCTCGCGGCGGGTCGAACTCCGGGGGGACGAATGGGGTTTCGGTCATGGGTCGAAGAGCGTACTCGACGGCGGACCGCGTAGGGTTCGCGCGTGGTCGAGCTCCCTCCAGGCTGGCTCGAAGCCGCCGCACAACCCCCGCCGCCCGCCGACCGGGCGGGCGACTTCGACTTCTGGATCGGCGAGTGGGAGTGTGCGTGGGACGGCGGCCGGGCCCGGAACTCGGTGCAGAAGATCCTTGGCGGACGCGCCGTCCTCGAGAGCTTCGACGGCTCGGCCGACGCCGACCTGCGAGGCGTGAGCATCTCGGCGTGGGACACGGCGCACGGCTGCTGGGCACAGACCTGGGCCGACAATCACGGCAACGTGTTCCAGCTGACCGGCGGCCTCCGTGCCGACGGCGTCATGGAGATCCTGACCGCCCCCGGCCACGACGGCTCGGTGCGGCGGATGACGTTCTCGGGCATCGAGGCCGACGGGTTCGACTGGGAGTGGGCGGGGTCAGGCGACGGCGGCTTCGAGCCGCTATGGAGCCTGCGCTACACGCGCGTCGCCACATGACGGAGTCGTTGCAGGATCGTGCCGGCCGGATCATCGAGCGCCTCGACGCGCTCTATGAGATCGGCCGCGACGCGGGCACCAACCGGCCCGGCCTCGGTGAGGGCGAGCAGCGCGCCCATGACGTCGTCGCCGGCTGGATGCGCGACGCGGGGCTCGCCGTGACGGTCGATCGCGCGGGGAACCTGTGGGGGCGCGCGGCGGGGGCCGATCCGTCGCTGCCCGAGGTCTGGAGCGGCTCCCACCTCGACACGCCGCCCGACGGCGGGCGCTTCGACGGTGCGCTCGGGGTCGTCACGGCGCTCGACGCGGCCGCGGCGATTACGGCGTCCGGCGGCGCCCGGCGGTCGATCGCCGTCGTCGCCTTCCGGCTGGAGGAGGGCCCTCGCTTTGGCCGCGGAGTGTTCGGGTCGAGAGCGCTCTTCGGCGAGCTCGAGGACGACGAGGCCGATCTCGTCGACGCCGGCGGCGTCACGCTCGGCGAGGCGTTCACGGCGCTCGGGCTGGGGGAGAGCCTCCCCTCGGAGGCGATCCTCGACCGTGCGCCCGCGTGCTTCGTCGAGGCGCACATCGAGCAGGGGCCGTCGCTCGCGGCACAGGGCGCGACCCTGGGCGTCGTTACGTCGATCGCCGGGATGGCCGGGATCGAGATCGTCTTCACCGGCCGGCGCGGGCACGCCGGCACGGTGCCGATGGACCTGCGGTCGGACGCGCTCGGCGCGGCGGCCGGGTTCGTGCGCCGGGTGCACGACGCTGCGCGCAGCCTGCCGGGCGCCGTCGCGACCGTCGGCAGGCTGGACGTGTCGCCCGGCGCGACCAACACGATCCCCGGGCGAGTCGAGCTCTTTGCCGATCTCCGCGCGCCCGACAGCGACCGGCTCGACGCGCTGGTCGCCGGCGCGTCGAGCGCCGCGCGCCATGCCGCCGACAGCGCCTCGTGCCAGGTCGAGGTCGTCCCCCGCTGGCGCTACGAGCCCGTGGCGATGGACCCCGGGCCCTCGGATGCGCTCAGGCGGGCCATCGCGGGCGCCGGTCTCGAGCCGGTCGCGCTGCCCTCGGGAGCGGGGCACGACGCGGCGATCACGGCGGGTGCGGGCGTCCCCTCGGGGATGCTCTTCGTGCGTAGCGACGCCGAGGGCTTGAGCCATGCCCCCGAGGAGGCGACGGGCGCCGACGCCGTTGCCGCAGCCGTGGGCGTGCTCGAGGCGGCGCTCCGGGAGCTCGCCGCATGACCGACTGGGCCCGGATCGCGCGGCCGTCGCTCGCCGGGCTCGAGCCGTATCACCCCGGGCTGACCCGCGACGAGCTGAAGGAGCAGCTCGGCCTCGACGAGCTCGAGCCGTTGAACTGGAACGAGGATCTGTTCGGACCCTCGCAGGTCGTGCTCGATGCCGCGGCGGCCGAGCTCCGAAACGCTGCCTTCTACCCCGAGCGGGCCTACGCGGACTTCGTCACCGCCGCGGCGGCGTCGCTCGGCATCGCGGCCGAGTGCGTCATCCCGGCGCATGGCGCCCAGGCGCTCATCGCGGCGCTGGCCGCGACGTTCCTCGAGGCGGGCCGGACGGCTGTCGTGCCCGAGGTGACGTACGGCCTCTACGCCCACATGTCGGCGGCCACCGGTGCGCGGGTCGTCCGCACGCCGATGGCGGGCCTCGACTTCGACCTCGCAGCGGTCGCACAGGCCGCGCGGGCCGAGCGCGCGACCGTCGTCTGGATATCCGACCCCAACAATCCCACCGGCGCGCTGATCGACCCGACGGCGTGGCGTGAGCTCCTCGACGGCCTGCCGCCCGACTGCGTCGTTGTCGCCGACGAGGCCTACATGGACTTCGCCGAGCCGGACGTGCGAGCCGATCGTCTCCGAGACGTCGCCGAGGGACGCCCGGTCGTCGTGCTGCGGTCGTTCTCGAAGTCGTTCGGCCTGGCCGGGCTGCGCCTGGGCGTGGCGATCGCCGACCCCGCCGTGGCCCGCCTGCTCGACGTCGTCCAGGAGCCGTTCAACGTGAACCGGGCCGCCCTTGCAGCCGGCCGCGCCGCGGTCGGGCTCGACGGCTTCCTCGCACGCCGCCGCGCCGAGGTCGCCGCCGGGCGCACTGCGCTCCGTGCCGGGCTCGACCGGCGCGGGTTCGAGAGCCACCCGTCCCACGCCAACTTCGTCCTCGTCCGGCTCGGCGTCGACGACGGCCCGGTGTGCGACGCGCTGCTCGCCCGCGGCGTCCTCGTGCGCCCCGGCGCCGGCCTCGGGCTGCCGGGCTTCGCGCGGGTGACGGTCGCGCCGGAGCCGCTGATGGAGCGGGTCGCCGCGATGATCGCCGAGGAGGTCGAACGGGCGAAATGAGTATGCCGTATGATGGCGTACCAATCCGTGCCACTCGTCGCTGACAGGATCGCCGGGCTGCTCCAGCGCGAGGGCGCGGAGCACGTGGTCGGGTTCCCCGAGAACCGGCTCATCAACTCCGCCGCCGCGCTCGGCATGCGCCCGATCATCACCCGCACCGAGCGCGTCGCGGTGAACATCGCGGACGGCTTTGCCCGCGCCACGAACGGCGAGCGGCTCCTGCCCTGCGTCACCCAGTACGGGCCGGGCACCGAGGCCGCGTTCGGCGCGGTCGCCCAGGCATACGGCGACCGCAGCCCGATCCTGCTCGTGCCGACGGAGTACGCGGTCGACGAGCAGGACGCGGGCCCGAGCTTCCGCAGCGAGCAGGCCTACCGGCCGATCACGCGCTTCGCTGCGACGGTCAACACCGCAGCCGCCGGGCCGCAGACGTTCCGCCGCGCCCTGAACGCCGTGCTCGGCGTGCGCGACGGGCCGGCCCTGGTCGCCGTGGCGAACGATGTGATGAACGGCGATCCCGGCGACGCCGACTGGGACGTGCAGTCGGCGCGGCCGCGCCTCACGCAGGCCCTGCCCGAGGACGTGTCCGAGGCGGCACGCCGTCTCTCCGCCGCGCGCCACCCGGTGATCCTGGCCGGTCAGGGCGTGCTCTACGCCGGGGCGACCGCCGAGCTGGTCGAGCTGGCCGAGCTGACCGGCGCCCCCGTCGCCACGACCCTGAACGGCAAGAGTGCGTTCCCCGAGGACCACCCGCTGTCGCTCGGGACGGCCGCCCGCACGAGGCCCGCGATGGTCGACGAGCACTACGCCCGTGCCGACCTGATCCTCGGCGTCGGCACGAGCTTCACCCGGTCGCTCTACATCACGCCGCTCCCGGGCTCGGCGGCGCTCGGCCAGATCGTGAACGACCCGCGCGACCTCGCCACGGGCTACAACATTGCCTTTGGCTGCGTGGGCGACGCGCGCCTCGTCATGCGCCAGCTCCTGGACGAGTTGCGCGGCGCGGACGCCCCGCCGCGGCCGTCCCCGGCTGCCGAGCTCGCGGCGTCGCGGGCCGCCTTCGCCGAGCGGTGGATGCCGAGCCTGACGTCCGACGCCGCGCCGCTCAGCCCCTACCGGCTCGTGTGGGAGCTGATGCAGGTCGTCGATCGCAGCCGCACCGTTCTGACGCACGACGCCGGCCACCCCCGTGACCAGATCGTGCCCTTCTACGAGACGATCGTGCCGCGCGGCTATCTGGGCTGGGGCAAGTCGACCCAGCTCGGCACCGGCTTCGGCCTGACGATGGGCGCGGCGCTCGCGAGGCCCGACTGGCTCGCCATCAACATCATGGGCGACGCGGCGTTCGGGATGATCGGGATGGACTTCGAGACCGCGGTCCGCGCCCCGATCCCGATCCTGACGATCGTAATGAACAACGGCATCATGGGCGGGTACGGCCAGTGGATGCCCGACGCGGTCTCGCGCTATTCCTCGAGCAGCCTCGGCGGCGACTACGCGGCGGTCGCGAGGGCGCTCGGCGGCCACGCCGAGCACGTCCGCGAGCCGGCCGAGCTGCGGCCGGCGCTCGAGCGTTCGATCGCAAGCGTCGCCGACGGCCGGGCGACGCTGCTCGAGGTGATGACCCACGAGGAGCCCAACCAGCCGGTGGGGGGCTAGCTCTCCTGGTCGCTCTCTTGATCCGCCCAGGTCGCGACGACGTGCCCCAGGTGGTCGCGCATCGCCTGGCGGGCGGTGCGCGGCTCGTGGGCGGCGATGCCGTCGCGGATGTGGCGGTGCATCTCGACGACCAGCCGCCGCTCGTCGCGGCCCTTCGACAGGTTGCGCCGTCGCACCTCGAGCAGCATCTCGCCCATGCTGTCGTGCAGGACCAGGAAGAGCTCGTTGTGGGTGGCGGTGGCGATCGCCCGATGGAAGGCGAGGTCGTGGCTGACGCTCTTCTCGAGGTCGTGGCACTCGTTCTCGAGCGCGACGATGGCCGCGTCCATCGCGGCGATGTCGTCCGCAGTGGCCCGTTCCGCGGCGATGCCTGCGGCGGCCACCTCGAGCATGCGCCGCACCTCGTCGACCTTCCCGTAGTCGAGCTGGCTCCCGTGGACGAAGTGCCGCATCGACTCCCGGACGGTGCCCTCGTCGACCGCCACGATGCGGACGCCGCTCCCGCTTCGGACCTCGAGGAGGCCCTTCGCGGCCAGCGCCCGCACGGCTTCGCGGATAACGGTGCGCGAGACGCCGAACTGGCGCCCCAGCTCGCGCTCCGGCGGCAGGAGGTCGCCCGGCTTGAGCTGGTTGGACGCGATCGTCTCGAGGATCGCCTCGGTCACCTTGTCCGACAGCCGCGGCTCACGGTTGACCGTCTGGAACACCTGAGCGCCGCCGTTGCTCACCTTGTCGCTCACTCTAACCGAACTCGACCCTCCGAGCCCATGAGGGCGGGGTAGACTCGCCGGCGATGGGCTCGCTCAACGCCTCGGCCAAGCTGCGCTGGAAGGGCTACCTCGGCCAGATCGAGGGCAGCTCCGGCGCGCTCGACGTCGCGACCGCCACCCAGTCCGAGCTGGGCGGCCCCGGCGGCAAGTCGAACCCCGAGGAGCTGTTCTCGGCGGCGCTCGCCAACTGCTTCACGTCGACGCTCACCAGCATGGCGCGGGCTCGCGAGATCCCGCTCGGCGAGATCGAGACCAGCGTGACGACGCGGCTCGCGTGGGGCGAGGACGAGGGCCATCGCCTGTCCGATGCCGACCTGCACACGCGCGTCGCGTCGCCGGCCCCCGAGGCCGACGTCAGGGCGCTGATCGCCGACGCCGAGGCCCACTGCCCGGTCTGTCAGGCGATCTCGGGGCAGATGGCGCTGCGCGTCACGGCGGACGTGGTGCCGGGATGAGCATCGTCCTCTACTCGAACCCGGCGTCGAGCAACGCGATGAAGGTGCGATTCCTGCTGGCCGAGCTCGGGCTCGAGTACGAGCGAGAACACGTGCCGCTCGCCCGCCCGCGGCCGGACTGGTACCTCGAGATCTATCCGTTCGGGACGATCCCGTTCATGCGCGACGGCGACCTCGAGCTGGGCGAGTCGAACGCGATGCTGCGCTACCTGGCAAACCGGGATGGGCGCACCGACCTCTATCCGGCGGAGACCGCCGGGCGGGCCCGCGTCGACTGGGCGCTCGACGCGTGGAGCACGCAGTTTCGGGGCACGTTCTTCCCCGCCGAGCTGATCGCGCTCATGCAAACGCCGATCGACGAGGGCGGAAGCCGGCACGAGGACGCCGACCAGGCCAAGTTGGCCGAGGCGATCGAGGCCGTGAAGCCGAAGCTCGACCTGATGGAGCGGTTCGTCGCGTCGAACGGCACCGTGCTCGGGACGTTCACGATCGCCGACTGTGCGTTCGCGCCGGTGCTCTGGCGCTGGTACCGGCTGCCGCTCTCGTTCGACCCGTGGCCCAAGGTCGCCCTGCTTCGCGACACGGTCACCGCCCGGCCCGCGTTCTCGGCGATGGAGCCGCTCGCGTGACGATCCCCGACGCCGTCCGGGCCCGCGACCTCGTGGGCTACGGGCGGACGCCGCCGAGGTGGGAGTGGCCGGGCGGCGCGAAGGTGGTCGTGAACCTCGTGCTCGTGTACGAGGAGGGCTCGGAGTACTCGGTCATGTGGGGCGACGACCGAAACGACGGCTGGGGCGAGTACGCCGACCCCGGCGTGCAGCCGCCGCAGCGTGACCCCGGCACCGAGTCGCACTACGAGTACGGGAGCCGCGCGGGCGTCTGGCGGCTGGCGCGCATCTTCGACTCGTTCGACGTGCCGGTCACGGTGTCGGCGGCGGCCGTCGCGCTCGAGCTCAACCCGGCCGTGACCGACTGGATGCGCGAGCACGACCACGACCTGCTCGGCCACGGCTGGCGCTGGACGGAGGCGTGGACGTTCGACCGCGAGGACGAGGGCGCCTCGATCCGGCGGGCGATCAACACATACGAGCGCGTGCTCGGCTCGCGGCCCGACGGGTGGAACTCGCGCGGCTGGCCCAGCGAGAACACACGCGGCCTCCTCCGCGAGATCGGCGGGTTCATCTACCACTCGGAGGGCTCGGCCGATGACGTGCCCTACTACGAGGTGGTCGACTCCGAGCCGATGCTCGTCATCCCGTACTCGAAGACGTACAACGACTCGCGGTTCCTGATGAACCCCGGCTTTGCGAGCCCGCGCGACTTCCTCGACACGATGGTCATGGGGCTCGACGAGCTGCTCCGCGAGGGCGAGGAGCGCCGGACGATGATGACCGTCGCCGTGCACGCGCGCTGGAGCGGGCAGGCCGCGCGGGCGGCGGCGATGCGGATGTTCCTCGAGCACGCGACGAAGCAGCCCGGGGTCGCGTTCATGCGCCGCAGGGACATCGCCCGCTGGTGGCTCGACACCTACCCGCCGGGGTGACGCCGCTTCGGGCAGGGATCATCGGCGGCGGCTGGATCGCCCGCGTCCACGTGCCTGCGATCGACGCCGCGTCCGGTGTGGAGCTGGTCGCCGCGTGCGACATCGACGCCGACCGGGCCGAGGCGATCGCTGGCCCGCGGAGCGCTCGTGCGTACACGCGCTGGGAGGAGATGCTCGAACGCGAAGACCTGGACGTGCTGTGGGTGTGTCCGCCGCCGCTCCACCACCGCGCGCCCGTCGAGGCGGCGCTGGCGGCCGGCGTGCACGTCTATCTCGAGAAGCCGATCGCCCGGACGCTGGCCGACGCCGACGCGATCGTGGTCGCGGCCGATGCGAGCCCGGCCGTCTGCGCGGTCGGATACCAGTGGCACGCGAGCGAGCTCCTCGAGGAGGCGCGCGAGGCGCTCGACGGGCAGCGGATCGCGATGCTCGTGGGGCGGAACTTCGGCCCGGTGGCCGGCCGGCCGTGGTTCCTGGACCAGGCCCAGGGTGGCGGGCAGATCCTCGAGCGCGGCAGCCACCACATTGATCTCCAGCGGGCGCTGGCGGGCGAGGTGGCGTCGGTCGAGGCGCTGGCCGGGACGGTCGGCCTGGCACAGCCCGAGCCCGCGTCGGTCGCCGACGCGATCGTCCTCGTCCTGAACTTCGCGGGCGGCGCGGTCGGCACCATCCATTCGGCCTGGTCGCGCGATGGCCAGCCGGAGCTCTACGCGACCGACATTCTCGCCACCGACGCCACGATCAACCTCGAGTTCGGGCCCGAGGCGTTCCGGGTTGGGGGTATGGCCGGCGGGCAAGCGCTCACGAGCGAGCACGCCGATCCGATGGGCCGGTCGATCTCGCGGTTCCTCGACGCCGTGCGCGTCGGTGATCGCGACGCCGTGTTTTGCACGCCGGCCGATGCCCGCCGGACGCTCGCAGTGGCGCTCGCGTGCGAGCGGTCGCTGGAGCAGGGGACGAGGGTCGAGGTATGAGGCTCGGCTTCGTCGGTGCGGGTGCGATCGCCCGGCGGCATGTCGAGGTGCTGGGCGGGCATCCCGACGCGGTCGTCGCCGCGGTGTGCGACGCGCAGGCCGAGGTCGCAGCGGCGATGGCGGCGGCAACGGGCGCGACGGCGTACACCGACTGGGAGGCGATGTTCGAGGCGGAGCCGCTCGACGGCGTCTTCGTCTGCACGCCGCCGGCGGTGCACCTCGGGCCGGCGAGGGCGGCGTTCGAGCGCGGCGTCCCGGTGTACCTCGAGAAGCCGCTGGCGCGATCGCTCGACGACGGCGAGGCGATCGTCGAGGCGTGGCGGGCGAGCGGCGTGCTGTGCGCCGTCGGGTACCAGTGGCGGAGCGTCGACCTCCTCGACCGCCTGCGCGCCGAGCTGGGGGGCGATCCGCCGGGCCTCGTCGTGAGCCGGAGTCTCGGCCCGACGGAGCGCGGGCGGGCCGGGCAGTGGTTCGGGGATGCGCGGGAGAGCGGCGGCATCCTCTTCGAGCTGGGAAGCCACGACATCGACCTCCAGCGCGCCATCGCCGGGCGGGTGACGGCGGTCCAAGCGGCGTCGGCCGCGGGCCTGCTCGCGACCGCGGCGGACGGTGCGCCGGCGCTCGATGACGCCGTCGCGATCGTCATGCACTTCGCG
>JBOHBE010000478.1:0-2472 GCA_050698235.1 Gaiellales bacterium | reverse complement strand
GAGCGGCGCCGCGGGCCGGCGGCCCAACGTGCTGCTCCTCATGGTCGACCAGCTGGCCGCTGCGTGGCTTCCGGCCTACGGGAACGGGCGCACGGTGGCGCCCCACCTGGCCGACCTGGCGCGCGCGGGCGTGACGTTCGAGCAGGCCTACTGCGCGTCGCCGCTGTGCGGCCCATCGCGCTCGGCGATGCTCACGGGCCGCCTCCCGTCGGCGACGGGCGTCTACGACAACGCAGCCGAATGGCCCGCGTCCGCCCCGACCGTCGTCCACGCGCTGCGGGCCGCCGGCTACGCGACTGCGCTCGCGGGGAAGATGCACTTCGTCGGGCCCGACCAGCTGCACGGGTACGAGGAGCGGCTGACGACCGACGTCTATCCGGCGAGCTTCGACTGGACGCCGGACTGGCGGCTCCCGCCCGGGACGCGGCTCCCGTGGTACCACAACACCGAGAGCCTCCTCCGGGCGGGCGTGCGCGAGTCGGCGATGCAGACCGACTACGACGACGAGGTGTGCTTCCACGCCGTCCGCAAGCTCCGCGAGCTGGCGAGGGGCGGCGACGACCGGCCGTTCTTCCTCACCGTCTCGTTCACGAACCCGCACGACCCATGGGAGGTGCGGGCTCGCCACTGGGAGCTCTACGAGGGCGTTGACGTCGGGCATGCCGAAACGGATCCGGCGTCGGATCCGCACAGCCTGCGCCTGCGCGACATGTGCGGCCTCGACGAGCGGGCGCTGACCGAGGAGGAGATGAGCCGGGCCAGGCGCGCCTACTTCGCGGCTGTGAGCTACGCCGACGAGCGGATCGGCGAGGTCCTGGCCGCCCTCGAGGCGTGCGGTCACGCCGACGACACCGCGGTCGTGTTCACCGCCGACCACGGCGAGCTCCTTGGCGAGCACGGGCTCTGGTACAAGATGTCGTTCCTCGACCCGTCGGCGCGGGTGCCGCTCATCGTGCGCGCGCCCGGCTGCCGGCCCGGGCGGGTCGCGAAATGCGTCTCGCATCTCGACCTCGCGCCGACTCTGGCGGACATGGCAGGCGCCGAGATCGACGCGGACGACATGCCCGGCACGAGCCTGGCGCCGGTCCTGGCCGGGCGGGGGGATGCACCGGGCGAGGCGGTCGCGGAGTATCTGGCCGAGGGCGTGTCGGCGCCGGCCGTGATGATCCGGCGGGGCCGCCACAAGTACGTCCGCTGCGGCGACGATCCGGACCAGCTGTTCGACCTCGAGGCCGATCCGCACGAGGTGCGAAACTTGGCCGGCGATGCCGCGGCCGCCGCTCTCGTCGGGTCGTTCCGCTACGAGTCGGACGCGCGCTGGGATCTCGCGGATCTGGAACGGCGCGTGGTCGCGAGCCAGGAGCGGCGCCATGCCGTGACGCGCGCGCTGGCCGTCGGCGCGCATTTCCCGTGGGACTACCAGCCCCGGGTCGACGCCACCCGGCAGTACGTCCGCGGCGACGCCGCCGCCCGTCACCGGCCGGGCGAGCGCCCGCTCGGCGGCGAGCTGCCTACGCCGCCCGAATAGCCAGAGCGAGGTCGGGGACGTCGGTTACGACGTGGCTCACAGCCGGGTTCGCCATCACCGACGTGAGCCGTCGGCGCTTGTTGACCGTCCACACCATGAGCGGCCGCCCGCTCTCGAGGATCGCGCGCGTGAGCTCGGCATCGAGCGCGTTCACGTGGGCGACCACCACGCGGGCGCCGCAGTCGGCGGCCCTGCGGAGGACGTCGCGCCGGTCGCCTGCCCGGAAGATGAGCCCGGTCTCGATGCCCGGGTCGAGCGCCCGCACCTCGGCGACGGCCTCGGGCAGGAACGACGTCACGACGAGGCCGGCCGGTCTCGGGTCGAGCACGGCGAGCACGTCGGCCTCGTAGCCCGCCTCCTTCAGCTCGACGTCGAGGGCGATGCGCCCTGTCGCCAGTCGCACGAGGTCGGCCAGCGCGGGCAGGCCGTCGCCGGGATCGCCGCGGAGCGGGTCGTGGGCGAGCACGATCCTGCCGGCGTCGGTCCGGCGGACGTCGGTCTCGATCATGTCGGCGCCCATCTCGATCGCGGCGGCGAACGCCGCCATCGAGTTGTCGGCGTGGCGGCGGCTCGCTCCCCGGTGCGCGCACACCTGCGGGCGGGCGCCCGTCAACGCGCGAGCATCCCTTCGGCCGCTTCCCGCACGGCCGCGTCGTCCAGACCGCGGAGGGCGACGGTCGTGCGCCCGCGGAGGGCGTCGTCGACGGTCTCGGCCCACTCGTGGTCGCGGCCGTAGACGACCTGCGCCCAGATGTCGGGGCCGTCCGCGTGGATCCGCCCGAGGAGCTCCGGCCGGCCGGCTGCCGGCGCGAGCACCTCGGCGACGCGCGTCCCGTAGTGGCGCGCGAGGTGCGACCGGACGTCGCCGGGGAGCTCCGGATGCGACTGGGCCAGGCCGCGCTCGACGGCGGCGAGCGGAGCGGCGCCCGGGAGCGCGACGGGCC
>JBOHBE010000477.1:0-8372 GCA_050698235.1 Gaiellales bacterium | reverse complement strand
GCCATAGCCTGGGGGCGCCGTCCGCGGACGGCGCCCCCAACGGCCGTGATATAGCTGCCTGATGCCTCGCACCGGCGACACGCGGGACGCCGCCCGCGGGCCGGACCGCGAGGCCGAGTTTCGCCGGTTCGTCCTCGCGACGGCCATCAGCGTGCTCGGGACGTACGCGGCCGCGATCGCCCTCGCCGTTCGGACGTACCAGGACACCGGGCAGCCCGCATGGGTCTCGGCGGTCTTCGCGGCCGAGTTTCTGCCGCCGGTCGTGATAGGCGTCCTCCTTGCCGACAGGCTGAACCGGCTCCAGCCCCGGCGTGCGCTGGTGGTGGCAGATCTCGTGTGCGCCGCCGTATTCGCAGCCGTCGCGGGCATCCACACGCCGGCCCTGGTCGTCGCGCTCGCGGCGGTCGCCGGCGCCGCGGCAGGGATCTTCCGGCCGATCTCGCTCGCCGTCGTCCCGGCCGTGGTCGGAGAGGAGCGGATCGATGCCGCCAACGGCACGCTCGCAGCCGTCGACACGGCGATGACCGCGATCGGGCAGGCCGGCGCGGGCGCCGTCGTCGCGATCTCCGGAGCAGCCGTTGTGCTGGGCGCCAACGCCGTCTCGTTCGTCATCTCCGCCGCCCTGCTCGGCTCGTGCGGCTCGCTCGCCGCCCGGATCCCGGCCGGCCCGGCGCGCACGCCGCTCCGTCGCCTTCGCCGTAGCGCGCGCACGATCCGCCGCAACCTCCCGCTCCGCCAGGTCGCCGTGGCCTGGATGCCGGTGCTCGCAGCCATGGGGATCGTCAACTCGATCGAAGTGCCACTCCTCCTCGGACCGCTCGCGGCGGGCGCGGCGCTGACCGGCCTCACGATCGCCGCGGCATCGGCCGGGCAGACCTTCGGCAGCCTGCTGGCGGCTCGTCTGAGCGGCTGGCTCGCCCATCACTACGCGTCGGTGCTGGCGGTCGTCGGCATCTCCGTGCTGGCGTCGGGTGTGAGCCCCGTGGTCGGCATGGTGATACTGCTCTTCATCGTGGGCGGCATCGCGAACGGGCTCGCCGTCGTGTACAACCGCTCGACGGTGCAGCGGGAGACGAGCCCGGAGGAGCGCGCCGGCATCCTGGCCCTGCTCATGTCGCTCGGCGGCGTGATGACCGCGGTGGGCGCCGCGGTCGGCGCCGCGGTCGCGAGCGCTGCCTCGCCGCGGGCGGCGTTCGCCGTCGCAGGTGCGATCGTGCTCGTGTCAGCGGTCGCGGCGCGGCTCATGGCAGCGGACGAGGCGGCCGCGGCCGTGGGTACACTCTCGCCCCGTGCCGGACGCGTTCGCCGCTGAGGGGCTCGAGAAGCGGTACGGGAGGGTGCGCGCGCTCGACGGCGTGAGCCTCCGTGTCGGTCAGGGGGAGCTGGTCGGCCTTCTGGGCCCGAACGGGGCCGGGAAGTCGACCCTCGTCAAGATCGGCTGCGGCCTCGTGCGTCCGACCGGCGGCCGGGCGGAGGTGTTCGGGGCCCCAGCGGGCTCGCTGCCCGCACGGCGCGCGCTGGGGTACCTGGCCGAGCTCTTCCGGTTCCCCGGTTGGCTCCGGGCCGACGAGGTGATGCACCTGCACCAGGGCCTGGTCGGATCGAAGGGCGGGGCCGTCGAGCGCGGGTCGCTGCTCGAGCAGGTCGGCCTGGCGGACGTCGGCGATCGCAAGGTCGATCAGATGTCGAAGGGGATGCAACAGCGGCTCGGCATCGCCCAGGCGATGATCGGGGCGCCCCGGTTCCTCGTGCTCGACGAGCCGACGAGCGCGCTCGATCCCGCGGGTCGGCGCACGGTGCGCGCGCTCCTCGAGGAGCTGCGCGGTCGGGGCGTCTCCGTCCTTCTGAACTCCCATCTCCTGAGCGAGGTCGAGCTCGTGTGCGACCGGGTCGTCATCATCACGCGCGGGAAGGTCGTCGCCGAAGGCCGGCCCGACGAGCTCACCCACGCGAGCGGCGTCGAGGTCGAGACGGACGCGGGCAGCCGCCGCTACGACGTCGGCCGCGACGAGGTGCCCGACCTGGTCGCCCGCCTCGTCGCCGACGGCGAGCGGGTCTACGGCGTCCGCGTCGTCCGCTCGACGCTCGAGGAGGCCTACCTGGAAGCCGTGGAGAGCGCCGAGTGACGGGCTTCGGCGTCATCGCGGTCGCAACCCTGCGCGAGTGCACGAGGCGGAGGGTGTTCGGCGTGATCGTCGTGCTCACCGTGCTCTTCCTCGGGCTCTACAGCCTCGGCACGGCGACCGCATTCGACCATCTGGGCACGTCGGCCCCCGGCGACAAGGTCAACGTCACCGTCCTGGCCGGCGCAACACTGCTCGGCCTCGCGATGTTCGCGACGCTCTTCCTCAGCACCGTCGTCGCCGTCTTCCTGACTTTCAACGTGCTGCGCGGCGATGCCGAGCAGGGCTTGCTCCAGCCGATGGTCGTTCGTCCGCCCGGCCGGGTCGTCTTCCTCGCCGCCCGGTTCGCCGCCGCCGCCGCGGTCGCGTCCGGCTACGCGGCGTTCGTCTACGCCGCCTCGGCGGTCATCACGTGGCTGGCGGGCGGATGGTGGCCCGATGAGGTGCTGCTGCCCGGCCTCGAGCTGGCTGCCGCAGCGGCCGTCGTGACGGCGATCTCTCTCGCAGGGTCGGTGTATCTCTCGACGGTGGCCAACGGCATCGCCGTCCTCATGCTGTTCGGGGCGGGCCTCGTCGGGGGGCTCCTCGGCCAGATCGGCGACGCGATCCACTCCGACACCCTGAGCTCGATCGGCACGATCTCGAGCTGGGCGCTGCCGTTCGACGCGCTCTACCAGGCGGCGCTGCACGCGTTGACCGGCCAGACCAGCGGGATCACGGGCGTGATCGTCCACCTCGGCCCGCTGGGAGGCGCCCAGCCGGCCGGCCCGCTACTGGCGCCCTGGGTCGCCGGCTACATCGGCGTCGTCATGTGCCTGGCCGGAGCCGCCTTCGTCCGCCGCGACCTTTGATGGCAGGCCGCGCAAGGCCAGGAGCGACCCGGCGACGCAGAGCGCGACCGCGACGGCCATCCCGGCCCGGAACGCGGTGACGGTGGCGTCGCGATCGTCCGGCGAGAGGCCGTGGGTCGCGAACGGGTCCAGGTGCGAGTGCTGGGCGTCGGCGGCGAAGACAAGCGTGATCACGACGCCGAGGATCGGGATCGCGATCAGGCCGCCGATGCGCGAGACGGTGGTGTTGACGCCGGCGGCGAGCCCGGCGAAGCGGTCAGGTGCCGCCTTGAGGGCGGTCGCGGTAATCGGGGCCACGAGCATCGCGAGGCCGAAGGCCAGCACGAGCACGCCTGGGAGCGGGACGAGCGGGTTCATGCTCTGCACCAAGGTGAGCAGCAGGAAGCCGACGGCCATCACGAGTGGGGCGACGGTGAGGTAGCGGCGCGGGCCGTCGCGGTCGGCCAGCCGGCCGAAGCGCGCGGCGAGGAAGAACATGACGATGCTGATCGGCAGGAAGATGAGCGACGCGCGAGCGGGTGTGTACCCGACGGCCTGCGACTGGAGGTAGAGCGCGAGGAAGAAGGTCGACGATCCGAGCGCCGCGTAGACGAGCAGCGTGTAGATGTTGGCAACGACGAAGACGCGCTTCCGCAGGAGCTCCGGAGGCAGGAGCGGCTCGTCCGCCCGCCGCTCGCTGATCACGAGCACCGCGAACCCGGCCAGCGCGACGAGGAACCACGGCCACGACGACCCGAACCCCGACTGGCCGCCGTCGATCAGCCCGTAGGTCACACCGCCGAACGTGACGGCGATCCCGATGGCGCCGGGAAGCTGGAGCGGCCTCGGCTTCGCCGTCCGGTCCTCCTCGGAGCGCCCGGCGAACGCCATGACGAGCGCCAGCGCCGCGAACGGGAGGTTCAGGAAGAAGATCCACCGCCACGATGCCACCTGGATGAGCAGGCCGCCGAGCGGCGGGCCGATCATCGTGCCGATCCCGCTCCATGCGGTCCACTGGCCGACCGCCTTGCCCGCATCGTCGCCGTAGGTGGCGCGTAGGAGCGCCAGGCTGTTCGTGGTGAGGAGCGCGCCCGCGACGCCCTGGAGCACGCGCCCTGCGATGAGAAGCTCGACGTTCGGCGCGACGCCAGCGACAGCGGAGGCGACCGCGAAGCCCGCGACGCCGACGACGAAGAGCGTCCAGCGCCCATAGCGGTCGCCGAGCGCGCCCGAGACGATGTAGAGCGACGCCACCGCGAGCGAGTATGAGAGCGTCACCCACTGCTGCGACGAGAGGCCCGCGTCGAGATCGCGGCCGATCGTGGGAAGCGCGATGTTCACGACCGTGCCGTCGACGAACGTGATGGACGACCCGATGATCGTCGCGACGAGGATCAGGGTGCGCCGCGACGGTTGCGTCCCGTCGCCCGAGCGTGCGACCATACGACGCATGGGTGTCACATACGACCTGATCGATGCACCCTACCCGTACCTCTGCGCGGTCTACCGGTGCAGGTGCGGCGCCACCGTGACGCGCCACGGAGACGAGGCCGGAGCGCCGCCGCCGGGCTGGCACGTCCACGCCGCAGAGGCCGGCGAGAGCGCCGAGTGCGTGTGCGCGCACTGCGCCGACCAGTCCGAGGCTGCGGACATTCAGCCTGCCGTCGATGGAACCGACACAGCGCCATAAGCGCGCTCGGCGAGGATGACCTCCGTGGAGACCGATATCCGCTATGTCCGGAGCGGCGGGGTCGCGATCGCGTACCAGATCGTCGGGGACGGCGAGACCGATCTGGTGTACGTCCCCGACTTCATGTCGAACCTCGTCTACGCGTGGGAGTATCCGCGCTGGCGGGAGTTCTACCGCCTGCTCGCACGCTCGTTCCGGCTGATCTTGTTCGACAAGCGCGGCACCGGCCTATCCGACCACGGCGGCCAGTTCGCCACGCTCGAGACGCGGATGGAAGATCTGCACTCCGTGCTGGACGCGGCGGGATCCACGCGGACCGTCATCCTCGCCTCGCATGAGGGCTGCGGCATGGCAGCCCTGTACGCGGCTACCTATCCCGAGCGCACGACGGCGCTCGTGCTGTTCCACCCCCAGGCATGCGGCGACGGCGTCGAGAACGAGGAGGCGCTCGCGTACCTCCCGGAGCTTCGTGAGCAATGGGGGACGCAGGAGTACTCCGATCAGATCCTCCTCGATGGCTGTCCGTCGCTGTACGGGAGCGACGAGGAGCGGCGCTGGTTCGCCAACTACCTGAGGGTCGGAGCGAGTCCCGCGGTGGCCTATGCCCTGAACCGCGCGCTGGAGGAGATCGACCTGCGGGAGGTGCTGCCGGCGGTGCGCGTCCCGACCCTTGTCGCATATCGAGCGCCCGAGCGGGCGCCGGCCCTCGAGGTCTCTGCCCTGATCCCGTCATCTCGGGCCGTTCAGGTGAGCGGCGAGGACTACCTCGAGATCTACCTCTCACCCGAGATCGTGACCGACATCGAGCAGTTCGTGGCGGGCGAACCGGCGCCGGAGGTCCCGCAGAGCGTCCTTGCGACGGTCATGTTCACCGACATCGTCGCGTCGACCGAGCATGCCACCGCGCTCGGGGACAGCGCCTGGCGCGACATGCTCGTTCGCCATCACGCGGTCGTGAGGCGGGAGCTCGGGCGGTTTCGCGGCCAGGAGCGAGACACCGCCGGCGACGGGTTCTTCGCCACGTTCGACGGACCGGCGCGCGCGATCCGGTGCGGGCAGGCCATCCTGGCCGGGATCGAGCCGCTCGGACTCGAGGTGCGTATCGGGATCCACATCGGCGAATGCGAGGTCCACGAGGACAAGCTCGCCGGGCTCGCGGTCGTCGTCGGCGCGCGCATCGCCGCCGCAAGAGCTGCGGGCGAGATCCTCGTGTCGGGCACCGTCCGCGACCTGGTGGTCGGCTCGGGCCTCGAGTTCGCCGGCCGGGGCGGAGCCGTCCTCAAAGCGTGCCGGGGACGTGGCCGCTCTACGCGATCGCCGAACGGCCTGGTGCGGAGCGAGACCCGGTAGACTCCCCGCTCCCGCGCCCGTAGCTCAGGGGATAGAGCGCTGCCCTGCGGAGGCAGAGGCCGCACGTTCGAATCGTGCCGGGCGCATGGCTTATTCAAGCCGTTTTTGAGAGCCCGAAATGCCGAAAAGTGCACCATTCGTCCCTCGTACTCTGCCTCCGCCGCCAGCGGAGAAGTCGACCAGTCGTGCCCAACGGGAGCGGGAGGCGAAGGAGTACTGGGACTCGCTGACCGAAGCGCAGGAGGTCTGGGCGCTGCGAAAGATGGGCTTCTTCAAGGTGGGTGAGCGACCAGCTTCCTCCTGTTCAAGCCGGTCTTGAAAACCGGAGACGGGGTGCAACCTCGTCCGTGGGTTCGAATCCCACCCCCGCCGCTCGCTCGCTCGCTCGCACCGCCACAAACGGCCTGGTTGAGCTAGATACTCGCCGTCGCGCGCGTGGCGTCTCCAGCCGCCGCTTATCGCCGACCAGGCCGCTCCGCGGGACGAAGCCGAGGATTCACGGTCGCCCGGACCATCGCCCACATCGCCGCGTCACGGCCGGCCGGACCCGGCGGGTCGTCATGATCGTCTCGAGATCGTGGGCCGAGACCTTGAAATGGCTCGTCTCCGGGATGGTCTAGTCAGTGCCCGCGGCGGCGGGCGGGTTTCCCGGATCGCCGTTGGGGGAGGCCGGAATGGGGAAGACCACATTGCTTTGACAGGCAGATCGCTACGCTCCCGCCGTGTTCTGGCTCGTCCTCGCGGGCATGGTGGAGGGTGGCGATCGACGCCACCCTCGAGCAGCGGCGAGCGCGCTATGCGCCTAATACTGAGATGCGCTGCCCCTACGAGCCATGAGCGAAATCTACAGGACTCTCAGCTGCTCGCATTTCCTGCCCAGAGGCGTTCACCGTCGGACACGCCGCCCGTCCAGGCGGAGCCTAACGATCGTCCGCACTTCCCAGGTGCTCGTTGCTGCCGCCGACGACTCGACTCGTCGGCACTCCGTCACCGCGTCGATCGCGCAATGCTCGCACCGCCATCCCCCTAGTCGCTGCGACCTGCCTTGGGCGCCGCGCCGGCGGCGAAATCGCTGGCCGACCCTCCGCCGGCGGCCCAAGCGACTGGACGCGCTCGCTCGAGCGACTCGATCGCGGCGAGCAGAAGGAGTTGATCGAACGTGGCCGGATTCGTGGCGAGGTAGTACAGATACGAGTCTAGGGAGGCGAATCCCGCCGCCACGGTGTGGTACTCACGGAACGCGACGCCAGCGGCGAACGCATCTCGGTGCTCGGCCCAGCTCGCTAAGTATCGACGGAGGTCCGGGTCACGGGGCACGTTCAACCGGTGTTCTCGTTGGTCATCGAGTTGCTGCCATGCGAGCTCGATGTCGGCATAGACGACCCGTGCCGCCACTTGGGCACGGAGCTTGCGATCCTTTTCGGCCTGCCGGGTTTGCACCCAACCGCTAAGGAGAGAGCCCGCGATCACGCCGAGAAGTCCAATGAATCCGACGAAGATGGCCGTAGCAGCGCTAGACACGGAGCGAGGTTACGGAGGCGCTCTCCGGCCTTCCGCGGCGCCACTGGTCTCGGCCCACATGCGGGCCAGTTGCCGGAGCTCGTCCTCATCCCATCCGCGGGTGGCCGCTTCATGGAACATCGCGTGGAACTCGGTGGAGTCCATCTGCGGGACCTTCCGCGCCACCCATTGGCGGCTGAACCGCTGCGGGACGTCGAAGATCGCCATCGCGTGGACCATACGCCCGTTACGGCCGCCACGCACCCTGGCCGGCGGAACGGGCTCGCCGACGCTCCCTCGGCTGTCCTACGATCTTGAGTCCTACCTGCCGGCTCCGCCACGAAGCGATTACGGGTGAATCGATCGCCTGTTCGGCGGCGTCAACCCGTTCCGCTCGGGGCGCGGAGCTCGACGCGGACGAGCTCGTCGACCAGAAGCTCATGCGGATTCGCCCACCTGACCCGAGCGGTGGTCGCTAGATCGCGGATCGCGCTCCCCCTTCCAGCTCGGGCAGGCTGATCTCGCTGAACCGTCTGTTGGTCACGGCTGGTGAGCGGTGGCCGTGGCAGCGTGGAGACGCCTCACACCGGTGCCGAAGACCAGCAGACGTCGATCTCTCCGAAGACAACACCTTGAAAACCGGAGACGGGGTGCAACCTCGTCCGTGGGTTCGAATCCCACCCCCGCCGCTAGCAGAGCCAAAACGGCGTTTTTACAGGGAAAAGGCGGCGTACGGTCACACTTGCTCGGTGTCCGGGCGTGTCCGGAGTCGATAAGCGGCGGGGACGCACCGTCGCCCGGCGCACCGTCACCCGACACGCCAGGGGACGGGGAAGCCGCGGCACCACCGGCACGCGCCGCGACTGCCCGCGCCCGTCA
>JBOHBE010000476.1:0-8972 GCA_050698235.1 Gaiellales bacterium | reverse complement strand
GGCATCTGCTCGAGGGCCTCGGCCTCGACGACGCCGTGCTCGTCGGCTGGTCGATGGGGTCGCTGGTCGTCTGGGACATGATCCGGCAGTTCGGCGCCGACGGCCTCGCGGGCCACGTCGTCGTCTCGCAGAGCCCGTCCGCCCTCAGGCGGCCGGGCTGGGAGCTGAGCGGCCTCACCCTCGACGCGCTGCACGAGATACTGGCTGCCGGGCAGGCCGACTACCGCAGCCTCATGGAGGAGTTCGTTCGGGCGATGCTCATGGACGATCCGTCCGCGGCCGACCTGGAGCTCCTCGTCGCTGAGGCGCAGACGGTCGGGCCCAACGCCGGGACGTGCATCCTGCTCGACCAGTCGCTCCAGGACTACCGCGACCTGGTGGGCACCCACCGGCTCCCGACACTGCTCGCGTGGGGCCGTGACGAGAAGATGATCCGCGTCGCGAGCGGCGAGTGGCTGGCGGAGCGGATCCCGGCCGATCTCGTCATCTTCGAGCGGTCCGGCCATTGCCCGATGTGGGAGGAGCCCGACCGGTTCAACCGGGTCGTCTCCGACTGGATCTCCGCGCTCTGAGCGGCATCACTAGCGTCCTGCCATAACCACAAGTACGCTCGAATGAGCGAGTGTTGGACGCCGCTGTCAGGAGATCTTGGATGTACCGCCGACTGTTCGCGATCGCCGCGTTGGTGCTGCTGGTCGGCGCCTCGCCCGCGGCTGCCCTGAACACCGCTCAGCCGGGGATCGTGTCGAACATCCCGGCGCAGGGCACGCCGGCCGTCCTCGACGGCGTCGTGAGCGCCGTCGTCCAGGTCGGCGGCCAGATCGTGGTCGGCGGCCAGTTCACGCGCGTGATGGAGGCCAACGGCCACGTTCTGGCGCGCACCGACATCTTCGCCTTCGACGTCGCCACCGGGCTGGTCGAACCGGCGTTCGCGCCGACCGTCGCGAACGGCCAGGTCAGCACGCTCTCGGCGGGGCCCGACGGGCAGAGCGTGTTCGCCGGCGGCACGTTCGACACGGTGAACGGCCAGCCCGAGAAGCGGCTCGTTAAGCTGAGCCTCGCCGACGGCTCGATCGTCCCGGCGTTCCACGCGGCGCTTGAGGGAAGCTGGGTCGAGGACTCGGATGTGCGGGGCAACACGCTCTACATCGGAGGGGCGATCGCGTCGGTCGACGGCGTGGCCCGGGGCCGGCTTGCCGCCGTGAACGCGACCACCGGCGCCATCGACCCGAACCTGGCGCTCGACTTCACCGACAAGCGGGCCGGCAAGCTGCGCGTGGCGCATTTCGACATCAGCCCCGACGGCACCAAGCTCGTCGCGACGGGCACCTTCACGAAGGTCGACGGGCTCGACCGCAACCAGATCGCGATGATCGACCTGTCGACGACGCCGGCCTCGGTGTCGTCCTGGCAGACCGACGCATTCACGCCGGCGTGCGCGACCCGCTTCGACACGTACGTCCGGGACGTCAGCTTCGCACCGGACGGCTCGTACTTCGTCGTCGTCAACACCGGCGCCTACTTCGGCGGGGTGAACGCGGGGGTGATCTGCGACTCCGTGCAGCGGTGGGAGAGCGGCGCGACCGGGCCCGGCCAGCAGCCGACATGGGTGGACTACACCGGCGGCGACAGCCTGACCCAGGTTGCCGCGACGGGCGCCGCGATCTACGTCGGCGGCCACCAGCGGTACCTCAACAACCCGTTCGCCGGCGACACGGCCGGCGCCGGTGCCGTGAGCCGGATGGGCATCGCCGCCCTTGATCCGCAGAACGGGCTGCCCTACACCTGGAACCCCGGTCGCTACCCACGCGGCTCGGGCGTGTGGGCGTTCCTCGGGACGGCCGACGGCCTGTGGGTCGGAAGCGACACCGACTACGTCGACTTCGCCTACCACCCGCGCCTGGCGTTCCTGCCGGCGGCCGGCGGGAAGACGGTTCCTGCGGCTGTGCCCGGGGCGCTCCCGGGCGACCTCTACACGGTCGGCGCCGGCGCAACGCCGATGCGGCGGACGTTCGACGGCTCGGCCGTCGGCGCCCCGGCGGCCGTCACCGGGGTCGGCCTGGCATCGTCGGACATCCGCGGGGCGTTCATGCTTTCGGGGCAGGTGTATCTCGCCTGGAGCGACGGGCACATGGACGTGCGCTCGTTCGACGGCACCGCGGCGGGCGCGCCCAAGGCCATCGACCTGCACGGACTCACCGCAGGGAGGCTGCCCGTGTCGAAGCTCACGGGGATGTTCTTCACCGACGGGCGGCTCTACTACACGGTGAAGGGCGACCGCCACCTGTACTGGCGCTGGTTCGAGCCGCAGAGCCGGATCGTCGGCGCCCAGCGCTTCGTCGAGTCGGGCGGGGCAACCGGGATCGACTGGAGCGGTGTCAGCGGCATCACGCTGGCGTCGGGCCGCCTGTACTACCTCCGCAGCGGCACGCTCTACGCGATGGACTTCAGCGCGGGCGCCCCGGTGCCGGGCACCGAGACGGCGGTCAGCGGCGCGGCCGTGGCCGACGGCCAGGTGTGGACAGGCCGCGGCCTGTTCGTCGGCTCGCCGTAGTGGTACCCTCGTTCGTGGAGATGGGGAGGCGCACGTTCGGGATTGCGATTCTGGCCCTGGTGCTGGCGGGTCTTCAGCCGGCCATGGCGCGCGCGGCGTGCCCAACGTTCGCGAGCTCGGATCAGGTGATGGGCCACGTCTCGGATACCAGCCTCAACGAACTCTCCGACTTCGTCGCGAGCACCGACAACCCCGGCGTGTTCTGGACGGAAGAGGATTCGAGCAACCCCAACAAGGTCTACGCGGTCAACGCCACCGGGCAGACGGTGGGGGAGTTCACGATCCCGGGAACGAAGGACATCGACTGGGAGGACATCTCGATCGACCGGCGGGCGGGGACGGACCTCCTCTACGTCGGCGACATCGGCGACAACAAGGGCACGCGGGACGGCAGCAACACGACGAACAAGAGCCGGGTGCGCCTCTACCGGTTCCCCGAGCCGACCGTCTCGGCCACCGGGCCGAAGGTGACGGGGACGATCACCGGGTTCGACACGTTCGTCTATCGCTACGCGGATCCGACCGGCACCTTCATTGCCCCTCGGAACTCCGAGTCGCTGATGACCGATCCGATCACCCACGACGTCTATGTCGTCGAGAAGACGAAGCAGACCGTGAACGGCAAGAAGCAGAACTGGATCTTCCGCCTCGACCAGCCGCTCCAGAACGGCGTCATCAACGTCGCGCGCAAGGTCGCGTTCACGACGACGGCCAAGACGTACGTGTCCGCCGACATCTCTCCGTCCGGCGACATCGCCCTGAAGGCCGGCACGGTCGTCTACATCTGGCCCCGCACACAGTCGACCGTCGAGGCGACCTTCGATGCCCACCCGGCCGCCCCGTGCACGGCCTCGCCCATCATCGCCTCGGAGGCCATCGGCTGGGCGCCGGACGGCCTCTGGACGGTGCCGGACGGAACAACTCCGGCCCCGATCGTGCGGCTCGCGTTCGCTCCCTAGAGGCGCGCCCTGATCGCCCAGAGGTCGGGAAAGGCCGGCCGGAAGAGGGTTGAGCGCAGGTAGGCGACGCCCGCCGACCCGCCGGTGCCGGCCTGCTCGCCGATCGTCCGCTCGACCATCTTGACGTGGCGGTAGCGCCACTCCTGGATGCCCTCGTCGATGTCGACCATCCGCTCGCAGACCTGCGCTCGGGCCGGGTTGGTCCTGTAGACCTCGACGAGCCCGTCCTGCACGTCCGTCGACGGCCGCCCGGCCAGCCCGACGTAGGCGAGAAACGAGTCGTAGAGGCTCGGCCGCTCCATCGCCGCCGTGATCCGGTCGCGGCCCGGTCCGGGCGGGTGGTCGTCGAGGACGCCCGGGTCTCGCCGGCCGAGGACGGCTTCGAGCTCGCGGAACTGCGCCGACTGGAACCCGCTGGCGCGCTCGAGCCGGCCGCGGAAGCTCCCGAATGCAAGCGGCGTCATCGTCTCGAGGACGTCGACCTGCGCGACCACGGTCTTCAGCACCGTCAGGATCCGCTTCATCGCGGCGAGCGCCGTGGCCGTGTCGTCGCGCTCGAGGGAGCGCTGGAGCTGCGCCGCCTCATGCAGCATCACCTTGAACCAGAGCTCGTAGACCTGGTGGATGACGATGAAGAGCAGCTCGTCGTGCTCCGGCCCCTCCGAGAGCGGCTCCTGACACGCCAGGAGCTCGTCCAGGTGCAGGTACGACGTGTAGGTGAGCGCCGGGTGCTCCACGGACGCCCGCACGATAGTGGTTAACTCACGCGCGTGGCCGGCTCGCGCGCAGCTCTCGTCACCGGCGGCGGGACCGGGATCGGCGCCGCGGTCGCGCACCACCTCGCCGCGGAGGGTTGCACGGTCGCGCTGGTGGGGCGCCGCTCCGAGCCGCTCGAGCGCACCGCCGCCGAGATCGCAGCCGACGGTGGGCGCGCGCTTGCGCTCCCCGCCGATGCCGGCGACGCCTCTCAGGCGGGGCGCGCTGTGGGGGATGCTGTCGCGGCTCTCGGTGGGCTCGACGTCGTCGTGCTCGCCCACGGCGTCGGCGGCTCGGCGATGGCGGGCGACGAGACCCCCGAGGGGTGGGACGCCGTCGTCCGCACAAACCTGACCGGCGCGTTTCTCGTCGCGCGCGCCGCCCTCCCGCACCTCGTCGAGCGGGGCGGGGCGATCGTGACCGTGGCCTCGACCAACGCCTGGGTGGCCGGTCCCGGCTGGGCGTCCTACTGCGCGTCGAAGGCCGGTCTTGCGATGCTTACCGCCACCATCGCCAACGACTACGGCCCGAAGGGCGTGCGCGCCAACTGCGTCTGTCCGGGTTGGGTGAGAACCCCCATGGCCGACGAGGACATGGATGAGGTCGCCGCCCGGTGGGGCACCGACCGCGGTGGTGCGTACCGCCTGACGAGCTCCTCGACGCCGCTCCGGCGCCCGGCGGAGCCGGAGGAGATCGCCGCGGTGATCGCGTTCCTCGCCGGGCCGGGCGCGAGTTACGTGAACGGCGCGACCGTCCCGGTCGACGGCGGCGCGATGGTCGTCGACGGCACGTCGGTGCCCTACGCTGTCCCTCCTTGATTCCGTCCTCCCTGTGACGGACAATCCCTGCCATCGTGAGGGTGTTCTTCGCGACGGACATTCACGGATCCGAGACGTGCTGGCGCAAGTTCCTGAACTCCGGCACGCACTACGGGGTCGACGTGATGATCCTGGGCGGCGACATGACGGGGAAGGCGCTCGTCCCGGTCGTGCATGACGGCGGCGACCGCTGGCACGGGACGCTCCAGGAGCAGCGCCGCGAGCTGACCGGCGACGACGAGGTCGCCGCGTTCGAGCAGAACGTGATCCGGCGGGGCTACTACCCGTTTCGCACGAGCCCCGACGAGCTCGCCGAGCTCGAGTCCGACACGCAGCGGCTCGACGACCTCTTCCACACCGAGATGCTGGGGACGGTCGAACGGTGGATGGCGATGGCTGCGGACAAGCTCGCGAGCGAGCCGCAGCGCGTCTTCGTCTGCCCCGGCAACGACGACCAGTTCGAGGTCGACGAGATCCTCGGCGCGGCAACTCGGGTCGAGCTCGCCGAGGGCCGGGTCGTCGAGGTCGAGGGGTACCAGATGGCATCGACCGGCTGGTCGAACTTGACGCCCTGGAACACCTATCGCGAGGAACCCGAGGACGTCCTGCTCGAGCGGATCCGCGGCGTCACGTCGCGGCTCACGAACCCGCCCGAGCGGGTGATCCTGAACCTGCACTGCCCGCCCTACGCGTCCGGGCTCGACGACGCGCCCGGCCTGAACGAGGACCTGACCCCGAAGCACGGCGGCCACGCTCCCGAGCCCGTCGGCTCGAAGGCCGTGCGCACGGCGATCGAGGAGACGCGGCCGGCGCTCTCGCTGCACGGCCACATCCACGAGGCCCGCGGGCACGCCCGCATCGGCGACACGCTCTGCATCAACCCTGGGAGCGCATACGAGCAGGGCGAGCTGCTCGGCGCTCTCATCGATCTGTCTGGAAAGAAGGTCAAGAGGTTCGTGCTGACGTCCGGCTAACGAAGGGAGGGGCTTTGGCTAGTGCAGACATGCCAGTGGAACGCACGATGTTCGTGCGCAAGGCCACGGGCCTGGTGAAGGGATGGTCGGTCTTCGACGCCTTCATCTACTCGGCCTTCGCCATCAACCTGATGGCGCTTGGCTTCGGATACGCGTTCACGGGTGTCGCGGTGATCCCGACGGGCGGCCTCATCGCCGCCATCGTCCTCTCAGGGCTCTTCATCGTCTTCGAGGTGCTCGTCTACGCCTCGATGATCGCCGTCATGCCCCGCGCGGGCGGCGACTACGTGTGGCAGACGCGCGTCTTCGGCGGCGGCATCGGATTCGTTCTTGCCGCCACCGGTTGGTGGTTCATCCTGTGGCACTGGGTGCCCATCTACGCCAACATCCTCATCCTGGAAGTCATCCAGCCGATCCTGAACGTCCTCGGCTACAACGGCACCGACACGTTCCACGCGGCGTGGTGGAACCCGATCCACGGCACCGGGATCTTCGTCGCGTCCATCTTCACCGCAGTGATCGCGACCTTGGTCGTGTCGGCGGGAATGAGCTGGTACGCCCGGTTCCAGAAGTGGTGCTTCTACGGGGCGATGGCCGGCCTCGTATTCATGATCGCCGTCTTCCTGCTGCACTCGAAGGCTGACTTCATCACCGCGTTCAACAGCCAGACGGACATCTACGGGACACACGCCTCGAACGCCTACCAGGGCACGGTCGGCGCGGCGCACAAGGCCGATCTGTCGTTCCAGGGCTACGGCTCGTCGCCGCTCAGGGCCACCTTCCTCCTCATCCCCTTCATGCTCTTCTTCAACCTGTGGCCCAACTGGGGAGCGACCCTCTATGGCGAGGTCCGTGGCGCCAGCGACTTCCGCAAGAACATCTACGCCATGGGCGGCGCGTTGCTGTTCACCACGGTCGTCGTCCTGATCACGTTCGCCGCGATGGCGCACGCCATGGGCTTCAGCTTCTACGGCATCCTGAGCTCGGAGTACTGGGCAGCGTTCACGTCGCCGACGTACTGGTTCCCGTACCCGGGCATGCTCGCCGCGATGTTCTTCTCTAACGGGCTCATCCAGGTCGTGCTCCTGTCGCTGCTCTCGCTGTGGTTCTTCGGCTGGGCGGGGAGTGTCTTCTTGAGCTCGACCCGCATGATCTTCGCTGCGGCCTTCGACCGGGTCCTTCCCGAATGGGCCGCCAAGGTCGACGACCGCACGCATGTGCCCATCGGCGCGCTGGCGCTGATGCTCCTGCCCTCAATCCCGATCAGCTACCTGTACGCGTACAACACGAACTTCTACTCGTACACCCTCGACGCCACGGTCGTCATCGCGATCACGTACTTCGGGACGACGCTGGCGGCGATCGTGCTGCCGTGGAGGAAGCCCGAGATCTACCGAGCGTCGCCCATCGCGAAATACGAGCTGGCCGGCATTCCGCTCGTCACACTGGCGGGCGTCATTTTCGGCGGGTTTCTCGCCTTCTGCATCTACAAGTGGTTCACCGACGACGCCTACGGCGTCAACCACTCGCCGTCGCTCAGGTACATGCTCATCCTCTACGCGATCGCGATCGGCATCTACGTGCTCTCGCGGGTCATGCGCAGGCGCGAGGGCATCGACCTGACGCGGATCAACTCCGAGATCCCTGTCGAGTAGCCGCATCGGGCCGGGTCGGCGCGCTCCGCCGGCCCGGCCCGAGCCGTTGACAACATCCGGCGCGTGCGGGAAGATCGCGTGGTCTATACCACGCGCCCAGCTGGGCGCCGAAAGGAGCGTGTATGTCGGAGCCCGCCAACTCGGACGCCCAGCAGCTGGCGCAGTTCGGGTACAAACAGGAGCTGCACCGGACACTCGGGAGCTTCTCGTCGTTCGCGGCCGGATTCAGCTACATCTCGATCCTTACCGGGATGTTCCAGACCGCGGCACTCGGCTTCCTCTTCGCCGGGCCCGCGTTCGCCTGGTTCTGGCTCGTCGTCCTCTTCGGGCAGTTCATGGTCGCGCTCCAGTTCGCCGAGCTCTCGGCGCACTACCCCCTGGCGGGCTCGGTCTACCAATGGTCGAAGCAGGTCGCCGGCAAGGCGTGGGCCTGGAACACCGGGTGGATGTACCTGTGCGCCCAGATCGTGACGGTTCCGGCCGTCGCGCTTGCGTGGCAGATCATCCTTCCCCAGATCTCGCCGAAGTTCCAGGTCGTCGGCTCAATCGACAACGCAGCCAACTTCTACAGCAAGGACTTCGCCGAGAACGCGATCATCCTCGGCCTGGTGATGATCACCCTCACAACGCTCATCAACGTGGCCGGTGTCAGCGTGCTCTCGCGGATCAACAACATCGGCGTGGCGTCCGAGCTCATCGGAGCCTCCGGCCTGGTCATCATCTTCCTGATCCACGCCCAGCGCTCACCGGCGGACGTCCTGACGAACACGGCCGGCACCGGCGCCGGGCATCAGTGGGGCTATTTCGGCGCCCTTCTGATCGGGGCGATCATGCCGCTCTACGTCATGTACGGCTTCGACACCGCCGGGTCGCTCGCGGAGGAGACGGATGATCCCCGCCGCCGCGCGCCGCGAGCCGTGCTCCAGGCGCTCGCAACCGCTGGTGTCATGGGCTTCCTGCTCATCGTGTTCGGCACCATGGCCGTCAGCGACAAGCTCTACGCCGACCCGACGTCGCTCGGCCTGGTCGCCATCACAAAGGATGTTCTCGGCGACACGTGGGGGAACATCTTCCTGATCGACTGCGCCCTTGCCATCTTCGTCTGCTGCCTCGCGATCCACGCCATGTCGGTGCGGATCCTCTTTGCCATGGGCCGCGACAACAACCTGCCGGGAGGGTCGAGGCTGGCGTCGGTGTCCGGCGTGCGCCGGGTCCCGGTGTTCCCGGCCATCCTGGTCGGCGCGATCGCGATGCTC
>JBOHBE010000475.1:0-2074 GCA_050698235.1 Gaiellales bacterium | reverse complement strand
GAGAAGGCGTGGCCGGAGTCGCGCCGGGCGACCACGTGATCCTGAGCTGGCTCCCGCACTGCGGCCGGTGCCGGTTCTGCGTGTCGGGCCGGCCCAACCTCTGCGAGCAGCTCGCATGGTCGGACGCCGGGCTGATGATGGACGGGACGACCCGGTTTCACCGCGACGGCATGGCGATCCACCACTCGACGACCTCGTCGTTCGGCGAGCGGACGGTCGTGCCGGCCCAGACCGCGATCCCCATCGATCCCAGCCTGCCGCTCGGCGAGATGGCGCTCATGGGCTGCGCGGTCATGACGGCGTTCGGCGCCGTCCTGAACACCGCTCGGGTCAGGCCCGGCGACTCGGTCGCCGTCGTCGGGTGCGGCGGCGTGGGCCTGAACATCGTCCAGGCGGCCGCGGTCGCCGGTGCCGGCGAGATCGTCGCCGTCGACCCGAGCCCTGCCAAGCACGACCTGGCACGCGAGATGGGCGCCACCCGGGCGTGCTCCCCTGAGGAGGCCGCCGAGTCGGTTCGCGTCGACCACAGCTTCGAGGCCGTCGGTCCGCTCCGGACGATCGAGCTCGCCATCTCGCTCGTCGCCCGCGGGGGCCAGGCGATCCTTGTCGGCATGGCGCCGCCGGACGCGCGCCCGCAGTTCGACGCGCTCTCGCTGACGATGGACGAGAAGGCGATCCGCGGCTGCTGGTACGGCTCGTGCCGGCCCCAGGCCGACTTCCCCATGCTCGTCTCGCTCTACCGGTCCGGCCGGCTGCGGCTCGACCCGCTGATCGAGACCTGCACGCTCGACGACATCAACGCGGCCTTCGACCGCATCCGCACAGGCGAGGCCGTGCGCTCGGTGATCGTCTACTGAGACGTGCGGCGGGCGGCCGTCTCGCGCAGTGCGCTGGCGTAACCGAGCACGAAGCCCGCGACCAGCACCGGCGGGAGCAGGATGACCAGCTCGCGCGGAAGCTGCGGGCCGATGATCACGCCGGCGAGCGCGGTGGCGAGCGCTGCCGCGCGCCATGTCCTCAGATGCCGGATCATCGTCACATGCCTGTTATCGGCAGGAACGAGAGCCGAAAAAGGGGATCTCAGCCGGTGGCCAGCGCGTCGGCGTTGTCGTGCGCCGGTGCCGGCTCGGCCGCCATCGTCCGCTGGAGCCATGTCCCGGCGATCATCGACGTGACGATCGCGAGCATGACGAGCGTCGTGTAGAACCGGTCGTCGATGATGCCCGCGCCGAACGCGGTCGACGCGAGCACGATCCCCGGCCCGCCCCGCGCGTTCATCGCCATGGCCAGGTTGACGGCGCTCGACCGGGGCTCGCCGCCGATGCGGGCCCCAACGTAGACGCTGGCCGACTTCACAAGGCACGCGAAGAGCAGGAACGCGACGAAGAACAGGACGTCGAAGTGGTCGACGAGATCGAGCTGGAGCCCGACGATCGCGAAGTAGAGCGGGATGAACAGCCCGAGCGAGAAGTTCCCGATCTCGAACCGCGCGGTCTGGGCGCGCTCGCCCGAGGCGGTGACGACGATGATGCCCGCCACGAACGCCCCGAAGAGCGGCACGATGCTGAGGAGCAGGCAGGCCCCACTCATCGCGATCACGACGACGAGCTGGAACGCCACCTGGCTGCGCCGCTTGATGACGTTGTACTTGGAGCGCAGCGCCATGCCATAGAGGCGCGGCCCGATCGCGAGGCCCAGGCCGAGGAACCCGATCGTCGCGAAGGTGTGGTACGCGTAGTTCGCGTGCGAGCCGGGATCCCAGCCCAGCTGGCCGGCGAGGCCGAACTGCGCCGTCCCCGTGCCCGAGACGATGCCGATCGCCACGGCGAGCACCACGTAGAGGACGACGTCCTCGATCACCGCGACCGAGAGCACGATCCGGGCAAAACGGGTCTGGAGCAGGCCCAGGTCGAGCATGATCCGCGAGATCACGGGAATGCTGGTCACGGCGATCGCGATCGCGAAGACGAGCAGCAGCGCCGTCCGGTTCTGCGCGGTGCCCTCGAAGCGTGTGAAGTCGATGGCGGTGAACGCGATCACTCCGACGATGAACGGCACCACGAGGCCGGCCACG
>JBOHBE010000474.1:0-2373 GCA_050698235.1 Gaiellales bacterium | reverse complement strand
TCACAGCCGCGCCTCGAGCGCCTTTCGCGACTCGTCCGGCCACGGCTCGGAAGCCGACCGGCCGGCGTCGGTGTGAACGACGACGCTTTTCGCCTCGGCGGCGACGCGGCCGTCGGCGGCCGAGCGGATGCGCTCGACGGTCGTCGCGCTCGACGTCCCGATCGCCTCCAGCTCGAGCTCGACGTCGACGTGGTCGTCGGCATGCACGAGCCCCGAGAGGAAATCGATCTCGACGTGGCGGATCACGACCCGGTGCACGGTATCGCCCAGGAGATCGGTGAAGAACTCGTCGCGCGCCTCCTCCAGATACGTGAGGTAGGTCGAGTTATTGACGTGCCCGAACCCGTCCAGGTCACGCCACCTGATCTCGATACGCTTGACCGCGTGCATCGGTCGCGTAGCCTGCCACATCTCCTGCTCGCGGCCGTCGTGATCGTCTGGGGCGGCTCGTTTGCAGCGATCAAGGCGCTCGTCGATCACGGCCTGGACGCCCCCGACGTCGCGATCGGGCGCTACCTGATCGCGGCTCCCGGGTTCGCCGTCGCGCTGGTCATGGCGGGAGGCCTGCCGGGGCTGACGCGCCGGGACGCGCTGCGGGTCGTCGCCGCGGGGCTCTTCGTCGTCACGGTCTACCATCTGGCCCTGAACGCGGGCGAGCGCACGACGACGGCGGGGACGGCGAGCGTGGTCATCGCGGGGGCGCCCGCCATGGCGCTCACGATGTCGCTCGCCCTCGGCCTCGAGGGGTTCTCGCGCCGGCGGGCCGCGGGGCTCGCGGTCGCGTTCGCAGGCGTCGTCGTGGTCATCCTGCTCGGCTCAGGCCAGAGCGTGTCGGTCTCGACCTCCAAGGGGCCGCTCCTCGTGCTCATCGCGGCGGCGTCGTTCGCCGCGTACAACGTGCTCGCGAAGCCTCTCCTCGGCCGCTACGACGCGATCGCGGTCTCGTCCGCCGCGTCGCTGGTCGGCACCGTCGCCCTGCTGCCCTTCGCGACGTCGGGAACGGCCGGCCGTCTGACCGGGATGAGCGGCGGAGACCTGCTCCTCGTGCTGTACCTCGGGCTCGTGTGCACGCTGGCGGGCTACGTGCTCTGGACAGTGGGCCTGCGCGGCCTCGACCCGTCGCGCGCGGTGGCCTACCTGTACGGAGTCCCCGTCGTGGCGGTCGCGGTGGGCGCGCTGACGCTGGGCGAGAGCGTGACCGCGTGGCTTCTGGTCGGAGGCGTCCTCGTGGTCGGCGGGGTGGCGCTCGCACAATGACGGAGTTCGTCTGGCGAGACGGCGAGCGCACGATCCGGTTCGGGCCGGGGGCGGCAGCCCACGCCTGGCCGGGCGTCGACGTGCTGACGACGGCGCGCGCCGAGACGGACATCCCGGGCTCGGTGCTGGAGGGGGCTCGCGTCCATCACGTCCCGGCGGGGCAGGTGCCCGACCTGGCCGCCACGTTGATCGATCGAGTGGGCGACGGCCGGATGGTGGCGTGGGGCGGCGGCCGCGTGATCGATACGGCCAAGGCGCTGGCGGCAGCGCGGGGCGGAGAGGTGTGCGCCGTCCCGACGACGCTCTCCGGAGCCGAGATGTCGCGCGGGCACCGGCCGGCGCCCGGCTACGAGGGCCGGCCGAACCATCGGCCCGCGCTGGTGCTCGCCGAGCCGGACCTGATGGCAGGGCAGCCGGACGACGCGCGGCGGGCTTCGGCGATGAACGCGCTCGCGCACGCCGCCGAGGCGCTCTACGGGCCGGGCCGAAACCCGGTCGCGTCGATGGCCGCCCTGCGCGCCGCCGGGGTCCTCGCCCGCGGCGTCGAGGAGGGCGGGCGCGACGACCTGGCGCTCGGGGCGATCCTGGCCGGGTACGCGCTCGGCTCGGCGGGGTTCTCGCTGCACCACGTCGTGTGCCAGACGGTGGTGCGGGTCTGCGGGACGTCGCACTCGGTGACCAACGCCGCCGTGCTGCCGCACTCGCTCGGGGCGATGGCGGCGCGCGAGCCGGAGGCGATCGCAGAGCTGGCGGCCGCGCTCGGCACCGACGCGGACGGCCTCACGGCCCGGGTCTCGGCGCTCGCCGGCGGAGCCAGCCTCGGCCTCGACGAGGCCGCCCTCCCCGCCGCGGCCGACGCCGCGCTCGAGCGCCCGGAGCTCGGCGCGCTCACACCTCCTCCCGACCGAGACGAGCTCGTGGCGATCCTCAGGGCGTCGCTGTGACGCCGTAGCGAAGGTAGACGACCCCGCTTCGGAACCGCCGCTCATCGAGCAGCTCGAGCTGCAGCCGGAGATCCTCCGGGAGGGACCTGGTTCCGCCGCCGACGACGACGGGCGTGATGAGGAGGTGCAGCTCGTCGACGACCCCGGCCCGGAGCGCGGCGGCGGCGAGTCC
>JBOHBE010000473.1:0-5028 GCA_050698235.1 Gaiellales bacterium | reverse complement strand
GCGTTGGCCTTGTCCACGTACGCCTGGTGGTGCTTGTCGTGGTGGATCCGCATTGTCTGCTCGTCGATGTGCGGCTCGAGCGCGTCGTAGCCGTATGTCAGATTCGGTACCTCGTAGCCCATCCCATCTCCCTTCCGGAGCGTGTTTCTCCCATGAATACCCGCCGACTAGCATATCCCCACATGCCCGCCCTCGACGGCAGCCGAATCCTCGTCGCCGGCGGCGCGCACCGCGTCGGCCGGGCGCTCGCGCTCGACCTGGCCGAGGGCGGCGCGGACGTGTTCGTGAGCTACCACAGCTCGGTCGGCCCGGCCGAGCAGACGCGCGCCGCGATCGAGGCGCTCGGCAGGCGATCGGGGGTCGTCCAGGCCGACGTCGCCGACCCTCTCGACATTGCCGCGATGGTCGACGCCGCGGCTGGCCGATTCGGCGGGCTCGACGTCTACGTCCACTGCCCGTCGGGAGGGTTCGAGCCGCGCGACGCCGCCGATGTGGACGAGGCGCTCTGGGACACGGCGCTCGACTCGACTGCCAAGGGCTTCATGTTCGCGGCCCAGGCGGCGCACCGGGTGATGGCAGCGGCGGGCGGCGGGGTGATCGTCGCGATCACCGACGTGGCCGGCCTCCAGCCGTGGGCGAGGTTCGCTCCGCACGGCGCGGCCAAGGCGGCGCAGATCCACCTCGTGAAGAGCCTCGCCCTCGCGTGGGGCCGCGACGGGGTGCGCGTGTGCGGCGTCGCGCCGGGCCCGGTGCTCATGCCCGAGGGCATCGCCGGGAACCCCGACGAGACGGCGCTCGGCCGGCTCGGCAGCCCGGCCGACGTGGCGCAGGCGCTGCGATTCTGCATCGAGGCGGACTTCGTGACCGGCCAGAACATCGTCGTCGACGGCGGCCGGCTGCTGCGTCCGTAGGCGTTGGTACGCTGGACGAGATGGGCGCGGTGATGCACGAGACCGGTGAAATTCGCGTTCTCGACCACGGATTCGTCCGCCTCGACGGCTGCATGGCGGACGACCTCTCGGTCGTGAACGGCGCCCGCGTGTCGTTCGCTCAGCGGTCGGATGAGATGACCGACCGGGAGGCCGGCCTGATCCGCTTCCTCATGCGCGAGCGGCACGGAAGCCCGTTCGAGCACAACGCGTTCCGCTTCCACATCAAGCTGCCGATCTTCGTGATGCGCGAATGGGCGCGCCACCGTATAGGTTCATTTAACGAGTGGAGCGGGCGATACTCACAGCTCGAGCCGGAGTTCTACGTGCCCGCCCCCGAGGACGTGCGGACCCAGGTCGGAAAGCCCGGCTCGTACTCGTTCGAGCCCGTCGAGCCGGAGCTCGCCGAGCACACCCGCGAGGCCCAGGAGGCCGTTTTCGCCGACGCGTATCGCGCCTACGAGGACCTGCTCGAGCGCGGCGTCGCCAAGGAGATCGCACGCAACGTCCTGCCGGTCGCGATCTACACCCAGTTCTACTGGACAGTGAACGCCCGCAGCCTCATGAACTTCCTGTCGCTTCGGAACTCCGAGACGGCCCAGCGCGAGATCCGTCGCTACGCCGAGGCGGTCGAGGAGCTCTTCTCCGAGAAGATGCCCGTCACCCACGCCGCATTTCTCGCGAACGACCGCCGCGCGCCCTGAAGCATCCCGAATCTGGGTGATGCCGGAGTGCCCTTCTCCGGCGACACTGAGATGAATGCGGTCGGATCCCCCCGTTCGGCAGCTCGACCAGCCACGCGTACCCGCGCAACCCCGAATCTCGTCCCAGGTACGGCGGTTCGCGATGCTGTGGGCGCTCGCCACTGCCGGCGTGATCATCGCGATCGCCTGCACCAGCGTGGCGACGAGCGTGTACCGCACCGATGCGTCGGACAGGGCACGAGCCGGCGACCAGGCCCAGGCCGCGGCGACGGCGTTGCTTGGCTCGATCCAGCAGGAGATGAACCACCGGCTGGCGTGGGAGCTCTCGGGCGACGCCCGCGACGCCGGCGCTCTGAGCGCTGACCGGGCGGCGACCCGGCAGGGCATCGCACGTTTCATCCAGGCGATCAGGGACGCAAACGCGGCGGGAGCCGCGACGGGCGATGCCCGGTCGCTCGCGGCGGCGATCCAGCGCTGGGAGGCATCGACCGCAACGGCCGACCGCCCGACGCCCGCCCGGCCCGCCGGCATCGACAGGCGCGGGGCCGCCCTCGAGCGGCGCCTCGCCGCGGAGGCCAACAGCCTGACCGCCGCCGCCACTCACGCCGATGCCGACGCCACTCACGCGACGCACCTGTCTGACCTCGCGATGCTGCTCGCCACGCTCGTCGGGATGGGCGTCCTCCTCGCGGGCGGCGCGCTCCTGCTCCAGAAGGCCTGGCGGCTCGCGATCGAGGCCGACTCGCAGCGCGACCGGCACGTCCGATGGGCCGAGCAGATCGAGCAGATCCTCGCCTGGTCGAGCCGCGCGAAGGAGGCGACGACGCGCAGCCAGCTGATCGGGTTCGCGCACATGGCGCCCAGGGAGGCCATCGGCGCGGCGTGCCTCAGCATCGCCGAGAGCGTGCCGCCGAGGCACGCCTCGCACGGTCTCGCCCGCATCGTCCTCCCGGTCGACGCTGCCGGCGAGGGCCTGCACGCGTCGGTCTGCTTCGCGGCCGGGCGCGGCGACGACCTCGACCATCACGCGCTCGACCTCATGCTCGGCCACCTCGCGGCGCTGTGGCGGACGGTGCTCCGCCAGGAGGAGCTCGAGCGCGCCGCCGGCCACGACGCGCTCACCGGGCTCCCGAACCGGCGCACCTTCGAGTCGGAGCTGCGGCGGCGCGTGGCGGTGTCGAAGCGGCGTGACCTCGGGTTCACGCTCGCGATGGTCGACCTCGACCACTTCAAGGACGTGAACGACTCATTCGGCCACCCGGAGGGTGATGCCGTGCTTCGCCGGGCCGGCGAGGCCATCCGCCATGTCCTGCGCGGCTCGGACCGCATCTACCGCCTCGGCGGCGAGGAGTTCGCAGTGCTGCTCGAGACGACCGACCCCGACGGCGTCGCCGACCTGCTCGACCGCGCCCGCCAGGCCGTTCGCTCACTCGCGATCGAGCCGGGCGGCGGCCGTTCCCTGTCTGCATCGATCGGCTGGGCGGTTTTCCCGGCCGACGCCGACGACCGGGCCGAGCTCATTCGCGTCGCCGACGCGGCCCTCTACCGCGCGAAGACCGCCGGCCGCGACCGCGTCGTCGGCTCCCAGGCCGCTTAGCCGAGGAAGTCGAGCACGGCCCTCGACCACGGCGCCTCGTGGCCGGGTTCGAGGAACGGGAAGTGGTCGACGCCCTCGAGCACGACCAGCCTGCCGTCAGGGAGCGCCTCGGCGATCTCGTGCGCGCCCGATACGAACGCATCCTCGGAACCGGTGATGACGAGCGTCGGTGCTGTGACGTGCGCCAGCGCGGCGCGGTGATCCATGCTGGCGGCGATCTGCTCGTTGAAGTGGCCGAGGGCCTCGGCGTTATCACCCGCGCGAACCAGCGCATCGAGCACGGGCGCCGGGTCGACGCCGACCGGCGCGAAGAGGATGCCCTCGCGCCGGTAGAGCTCGGTGAGCTCGGCGTCGCCGGCGTACTCGCCCGCCTCGCGCCGCCGCATCGCCTCCATCGCGCCGGCGAAGTAGGGCTGGTCCTCGTGCGACGCGACGCGCTCCATCCGCGCCTGCCGGATCGCGGCGGTGAAGCGCGGCGCCGTGCTCGCGAGCACGAGCTTCCTGACGTGGTCGGCGTACCTGGCCGCCCAGGCCATCGCGACGAACCCGCCGTGCGAATGGCCGAGCAGGTCGAGTCGCTCGATGCCGAGATGGCCCCGAACCGCCTCGATGTCGGCGGCGTAATCCTCGAGGTCGTACGCCGACGGATCGTCCGGCGGATCCGAAGCTCCGGTGCCACGCGGGTCGAGCAAGAGCAGCGTGCGCTCGGCGGCCAGGCCAGGGAGATCGCCGAAGTACGCCGACGAGCTGCCCGGCCCGCCGGGGTGGCAGAGGAGCGGCGGACCCGAGCCCGACTCGTGCCAGGCCAGCGTGCGGCCGTCGCGCGTCGTGACGGCCGGCATCAGAACCCGACCGCGAGCCCGTCGCGGCGCGGCTCCGTCCCGCCGAGGAGCCGGCCGTCGGGGCGGCGGACGATCAGGTGGCCGTTGCCGTAGTTGTCGTCGGTATCGACCACGGCCGAGGGCCGATCCCCGAACGCGCCGACCAGCTCGGACAGCGGCGACTCGAGCGAGACCGTGCCGTCCTCCTCGAGCCGGTAGCGGGGGGCGTCGAGCACGGCCTGCGGTCCCATGCCGTGGTCGAGCAGGTTCACCACGACCTGGACGTGGCCCTGCGGCTGGTACTGACCTCCGGTCACGCCGAACACGGCCTCCCAGCGGCCGTCCGGGCCGAGCAGCGCCGCGGGGATGATCGTGTGGAACGGCCTCTTGCCCGGCGCGAACTCGTTGGGATGGCCCGGCTCGAGCACGAACCCGGCGCCCCGGTTCTGGAGCACGAAGGCGAAGCCCGGCACGAGCACCCGCGAGCCGAAGCCGTGATAGACCGACTGGATCAGCGAGACGCCCATCCCGTCTCCGTCGGCCGCGCAGACGTACGCGGTACCGCCGATCGTCGCGTACCCGCGGGCGTAGGCGGCAGCGAGCGCCTCGACCTGGGCAGGCGGATCCGGCGACCCGAGCCCGTCGAGCGCCCAGCCCGCAATCGATCCCTGGCCGTTCGGCGGCAGCTCGAGCAGCGTGCGGTCGCGATAGGCGAACTCGATCGGCTCGACCCAGTCGTTCCTATGCGCCGCGAGGTCGGACTGGTCGAGCCACGACACCGACGCGATCGCGTCGGCCACGGGCCCCGTGTAGAACGTGCCCGCTGCGGCGTGCTCAAGCGCGGTCGCGATGGCCGGCGAGCGAAACGGCGAGGCCGGCTCGAAGGCGGTGTAGGCGTCGCCGTCGAGATCGGCGCGGCACTCTCGCCAGTGCCCGGCCGCCTTGGGCTGGATCTCGAAGCCGTCCCGCGCGAGCGC
>JBOHBE010000472.1:0-7474 GCA_050698235.1 Gaiellales bacterium | reverse complement strand
GGCCCACGTCCTCACCGCGATCGACGCGGATGCGGTCTTTCGGTCCGTGCCGATCGGGCTGACCGACATCGACCCTGACGGCGAGATCGCGACGCCGAAGGTCATCGCCGACCTACGTGCGATCGTTCTGGAACTTGCGAGCCGAACGAGCGCCGCCATCGCGGCGTGAAAGGAGAGCCCAAATGGTCACCGCCAACATCCCACGAGTCAGCGGCCTCTTCGAGGCGCATCTGCCCGTTGCCGACGTCCAGCGGGCGGTCGGCTTCTACCGTGATGTGGTCGGCCTCGAGGTCGCCTACGAAGTGCCTGATCGCGGCGCGGCATTCCTGTGGGTCGGCGAGCCCGGCGATGCCATGCTCGGTCTCTGGTCGCTTGGCACCGCTCCCATGGGCATGCGGCTGCACGTCGCGTTCTCGGTCGGCCTGGACGACCTCCAGACCGCGCCGGAAGCTCTCGCGGCCGCGGGTGTGACCCCACTCTCGTTCTTCGGCGAGCCCGCGGACGAGCCCAGCGTGATCGGGTGGATGCCGGCGGCAGCGGTCTACTTCCGCGATCCCGACGACCACATGCTCGAGTATCTGGCGATGCTCGACGAGCCCCCTCGGCCCGAGGCCGGGATCACGACGTGGTCGAACTGGCCGAGATGATCGCGCCGAGCGATTCCGACCTCTTCGCCCGTGGTGCCGAGACGATGCTCGCGGCGTGGGAGGAGTATGCGCGCGGCGCGGCCGATGCCGCCGTCCGGCGTCTGCCCGGTGTGACCGTAGGGGTCTTCCCGTGCGGGCCTGAGCGCGCGTTCTACAACAACGCCCTGCTCGAGCGCGGCCTCGACGCCGCCGACCGCGCCGGTGCCGTCGCGGCGATGGAGGCCGCCTACGCGGCCGGCGGCGTCTCGCACTTTGCCGCCTGGGTGCACGAGAGCGACGGGGCGATGAAGACCGATCTCGAGCAGCGCGGCTACGCGCTCGAGGAGACGACGCGCGCGATGGGCATGGCGCTCGACGACATCCGCATGCCGCGCCCCGAGATCGAGCTCGTGCAGGCGGACTGGAGCGAGTATCTGCGCGCGAGCGAGTTTCCGCCGGGCCTCCTCGGGGGCGCCGACCCGGCACGGTTCCACGTCCTCGTCGCGGCTCTCGACGGCCAGAACGTCGCCGTCGCGCTGGCGTTCGATCTCGGCTCCGATTGCGGGATCTACAACGTCGGCACGCTGGAGCACACCCGGCGGCGCGGCCTGGCCACGGCCCTGACGGCAATCGCCCTCCACGACGCGCGCGATCGCGGATGCGCGACGGCCAGCATCCAGTCGACCGAGATGGCCGAGGGCGTGTACGCCGCAGTCGGCTTCCGGGATCTGGGCCGGTTCCTCGAGTACGGCCCGCCGAGCGCGTGGTCCGACACCGAGGCCGGCTCATGTCCGTGACGGTCGAGTGGTTCGACGGGTCGCGCGACAGGCTTGCCGACCTCTTCGCCCTGGCCGATGACTCCGCCGCACTGGTGGCCGGCTACCGCGACGCGGGGCGCGTGCTCGTGGCGGTTGACGGCACCGAGATCGTCGGGCACCTCCAGCTGATCGAGTCCCCGGACCCGGGCGTGGTCGAGGTGAAGAGCCTCGCGGTGCTCGAGCCCCGTCATGGCCAGGGGATCGGCCGCCGGCTGGTCGAGCATGCTGTGTCGGTGTGCCGACGGGAGGGGGTGGCGACGCTCCTGGTTGCGACCGCCGCCGCCGACGTGGGAGCCCTTCGCTTCTATCAGCGCGTCCGGTTTCGGATGCTCTCGGTCGAGCGGGACGTCTTCACTCCCGAGCGGGGCTATCCCGAGATGGATGTCGACGGCATCCCGCTACGCGACCAGGTCTGGCTGTCGCTCGCGGTGGACTAACCCTTTTCGGGCCTCGCGATACGTGGATTCCCCGATGCCCATGCGCCAGCGGCTTGGCGATTCTTCGGCGATGTCGTGGGCCACGACAGGGTCTCAGCGCGCTGAACGGTCGGGTCGGCGCTCCGCGGTGCGGCTCGCCGCGGGCATCGGCGTCGGCCTCGTCCTTGGGCTTGTCCTGGCGACGGCCGCCGGCGCGAAGGTGTTCGTCGACGGGAAGCGGGTCACCGTCGAGCTGGTCGGCGGGATCAGCGCCGTGCCGTGCGACGAGGAGGGCGGCTGCTCGTACGGCATCGTGGAGCTCAGGGTCGACCACCGCCCCTTTGCGACGCACCTCGTCGGGTGCCTCGCGCCGCGGTCGCTCCACGTGCTGAGCGCGAACGAGGACTACGCCCGCGTCTTCGCCTGCCGCACCGTCTATCGATGGCGCCTGCACAGACCTGCCTGAGCGTCCTCCCGCCCCGGTGAGCCGCGGTTCACCGGACCGAGGCGAGGAAGCGCCGGAGCATCCGCGCGACGTTCGGCGTGCGTGACAGGCGCACCATGGAGCGGATGACCAATCGCCGGTGTTCGGCGTCGATCTGGACGATCTCGGATCCGGCGACCGGCACGACGCGGACGATGAAGAGGCCCGTGACGACATCGATCGTGTCGGGAGCCCCACCGCCTGTGCTCGGGAACACGCGGGTCACGACGCCGATCCTGCCGTCAGGCCCGTCCACCCGGAACCCCTCGACCGCTCCGATGCCCTCGGAGCCGGATCGCTGAAGTGGCGCGACAACGTCGCGCGGTGTGCCGACGACGTCCTCCGTGTGGCCGGAACGCGCCGACGGGCGGATGTCCCGTGAGCCCAACACACCCTCACCCTATGCGCGCGTGTTTGCACGGGCATCGGTGTGCGCCCCTATTTCGGGAGGAAGAAGACGGGGAGAACTCCGCAGGCAGGATCCGTCCGCACGCTGATGTCGGTTCGTCGCGAGTCCGGCATCCTCTGAGTGCCCGCTGATCACGGTCGACGCCGGCATGACCCGGCGTTCCGGGGTTCGACTCCCCGGCGGCGGCCATCTACGATCCGCGTACCAAGGAGGCGGTCATGCCCACCATCATCGCAGCCACCGACGGTTCTCAATCCGCGACCGCAGCGGTCGAGCGCGCGCTTTCGGAGGCGCGCGCATCGAACGCCACGCTCGACCTCGTCGGGGCGTGGTCGGCGCCGCCCAACGGCGCGCTCGGTGCACCGGCCTACATGTCGGAAGAGACGTTCTACGCCGGCCGCGACGCGACCCGGCTGATCCTCGACGCGGCGATGGAGCGGGCTCGCGAGGCCGGGATCACGGCCGAGACGCATCTGGTTGGCGGCGACCCGGCGACCGAGATCTGCCGACTCGCCGAGCAGCGCGGCGCGATCCTCATCGTCATGGGCTCGCGCGGCCACGGCCCGCTCGTGGCGGCGCTGGTCGGGAGCGTCGCGGCGCATGTCGTTCAGCACTCGTCGTGCCCGGTCATGGTCGTCCCTGACCCGGCTCGCACGGCCTGACCGCCACCGTGATATCGCCGTGAGGCGATCGTGATGTGATCGGTAGGCCCGGTGCCGCAATCGTGATGCGGCCGTGACGCGTTCGGGACGACCCTGTGGGTATGGCCGCATGGTCGACACCCCTAATGGTTCCGCGTCAGTCTCGTTCGCCGGTCGTGCGCCGGCGTCAAGCCCGAGGCCGGCTCGCTCGCGGGCGCGGCGGGCTCTTCGCCTCGGCGTATCCGCGCATGGGGTCGGGCATCTTCCTCGCGCTGGGCGTCGTCGCGATCCACGGGCTGGGACTGGCGCCGCTCGCGCTGGTCGTGGGCGGGCTCATCGTGCTGGCGGTGGCCGCCGCGTATGCCGAGGGCGTCTCCCTCTTCCCCGAAGCGGGCGGCCCCGCCGCCCTGGCGCGCCACGCCTTCGACGAGCTCGCGAGCTTCGTCACCGGCTGGGCGATGACGCTGGCGCTGGTTGCGACGGCGGCGCTGTCGGCGGTGTATGCGGCTCGGTATCTCAGCGTCTTCTGGCGCCCGCTCGGATCCGGATGGTGGTCCGTGGCAGGGGCCCTGGCCGTGATCGTGCTCGTCGCGGCGGCGAATGTCCGCGGCCTCGAGCTCTCGGCGAACCTCGCGGTGTTCGCGGGTCTTCTCGACCTGGTGATCCAGCTCCTGCTCGTGCTCCTGGGCTTGGTGTTCGTCTTCCGGCCCGAGGTGATCCAGCAGAGCGTGCACTTCGGTACGGCGCCCTCGCTGACCCAGGTGATGGTGGCGTGCACGCTTGCGATGGTGGCCTATAACGGCGTCGAGGCGATCGGCGACATGGCGACAGAGGCGCGCGATCCCGATCGCGACCTGGCGGCGGCGTCGGCAGGCGTCATCGCGTCGGCCATCACGATGAGCGCAGCGATCTCGCTGGTGGCGCTGATGGCGACGCCCATCCCGAGCGCCCCGGCCGCCGGCCCGACGGTGCTCGGCATCGTCGATGCAGTCCCGCTCCACGTGCTCTCGACCGGCCTCTCGTACCTCGTCGGGCTGCTTGTGGCGAGCCTTCTGATGCTCGTCACCCACGCCGCCCTCAGGAGCTGCTCGCGGCTCGCCGTGTGGCAGACGCAGCATCACCAGCTGCCGGCCCGCGTCGCCGAGCTCGACCCCGCCCGCGAGACCCCCTACGTGGCGATCGGCGCCGCGGCCGCCGCGGCCGCGCTGCTGGCGATCCTCCAGGGAGCCGTCGTTGATGCGAGCTTCCTCGCCGGCACGTACGTGTACGGCGCGCTGATCGCGTTTACGAGCGTCCAGCTCGCGGTCATCGCGCTGCGGTGGCGAGATCCAGGCCGTTACCGGCCGGTCGAGGCGCCCGTGAACATCGCGTTCGACGGCCGCCGGATTCCCGTCGTCTCGATCCTGGGGGCCGTGTGCACTACGTCCGCGTGGCTCGCGGTCCTGGTGCTCGAGGGCGATGCGCGATATCTGGGCTCGGCCTGGATGCTCCTCGGGGTGGCGTGGTACGCGGCCTACCGCGCGCGGCTCGGGCTCTCGCTCGGCGAGCGCACCCGCCGGGAGGTCGTGACCCGGACCGGGCCCGCGCTCGAGGTCGAGTTCCAGACGATGCTGATCCCGGTCTCAACGGCCGCCACGAGCTTGCCGGCCGACCTCGTCGAGGTGGCCGCGCAGCTCGCGGCCGAGCGCGGCGCGTCACTGGTGCTGCTCGCATTCACGGAGATCCCGCTCGGAGAGGAGATGGACATGGACATCGACGATCTCGAGGAGGTCGTGGAGGGCCTCGCCGCGTCCGGGCGCGCGATCGGCGACCAGTACGGCATCCGCGTCCTGACCACACACCTTCGCACCCGTGACCCGGCCGAGTCGATCCTCGCCGAGGCCACCCGGCGCGACTCCCAGCTGATCCTCGTGCGTGCGGCCGAGCCACAGCGCGCCGAGCTCCGGCGGCCGTCGTACGACCATGTCGTACGGCGCGTCATCGCCGAGGCCCGCCAGCGCGTCATGATCGTCCGGCCGGAGCAGGTCGCGACATGAGACACCACATCCTGATCGTCTGCACCGACTCCCGCATCGAGCCGCAGCTCCTGACCGGCGCCTTCGCCGACGCGCTCCAGGCGGCGCCTCGAAACGAGATCAAGGTCGTGCGCGTCCTCATCCCGGCGGTGCTCCCGGCGACGCTCCCGATCACCGCATGGCCGCAGCGGCTCGCCGCCCGGCTCGAGCGGCTACGCCAAGCGGCCGACGAGATCGGAGGCTCGCTCACGCCGCCGGCACGAGTCGAGATCGTGCCGTGCAGGAGCGTCCCCGCGCTGCTCCAGGCGGCGTGGCCGGTCGATGCCCTCGTCCTGGTCGGCAGTGCGTCGTGGGGCGTGCGTCGTGCCGCCCGCGGAGTGGCACCCGACGTGGCGATCGTTCCGGCGAGGCGCGCTGCGCACCGCCGGCAGGCCGTCCCGTCATCTCAGCCCAAGGCTCTGCCGGAGTAGACGGTGGCCGGCGGCGACGTGAGCATGGGGGCGACAGAGGGCGCTGTAGCGGCCCCGCCGCGCATGCGGCGGACCAAGACCGGCGCCGCCGAACGGCACGGGGACGCCGCGCGGTCGTCCCGATGGGCAGCGACGGCCCTCTCGCTGGGCGCTCTGGGCGTTGTCTATGGCGATATCGGTACGAGCCCGCTGTACACGGTGCAGCTGATCTTCAGCGGTGACCATCCGATGGCGCCGTCGCCGGTGCGCGTGTACGGCGCCCTGTCGCTGATCTTCTGGGCATTGATGCTCATCGTCACGCTCAAGTACGTGCTCCTGATCCTGCGCGTCGACAATCACGGCGAGGGCGGCATCATGGCGCTCGTCGCCCTGATCGAGCGCGTCGTCAAGACCCGCCGGAAGGCCGGTCTCGTGATCGTCGGCGTGCTCGGCGCATCGCTCTTCTACGGCGATGGGATGCTGACGCCGGCGATCTCGGTCGTGTCGGCAGTCTCGGGGCTCCAGGTGGCCTCGCCCGCCCTGGCGTCGCAGATCGTGCCGTTCTCGCTCGCGATCCTGATCGGCCTGTTTGCGCTCCAGCGGTTCGGCACGGGAGCCGTCGGCGGGCTGTTCGGCCCGATCATGGTGATCTGGTTCCTGGTCCTCGGCGCGCTCGGCGCGAAGGAGGTCGCGGCGCATCCCGGCATCATCCGCGCGCTCTCGCCGACCTACGCCGGGCAGTTCGTCGCCGGCGACCCGAAGATGGGGTTCTTCGCCCTCGGATCGGTCTTCCTCGCCGTGACCGGCGCCGAGGCGATCTACGCCGACATGGGCCACTTCGGCCGGCAGGCGATCACCCGTGCGTGGCTCCTCTTGGCCTTCCCGGCGCTCCTCCTGAATTACATGGGCCAGGGGGCGCTGATCCTGGACCGCCCCGCGACGATCGTGAACCCGTTCTTCTTCCTCGTCCCCGGCGGCCAGACCGGCCAGAAGGCGATGGTCGTGCTTGCCACCGTCGCCACCGTCATCGCCTCACAGGCCGTCATCTCGGGTGCGTTCTCGGTCACCCAGCAGGTGATCCAGCTCGGGTTCCTGCCTCGAATGAGCATCAAGCACACGTCGAAGAAGATCATCGGGCAGATCTACATCCCGCTCGTGAACTGGCTCTTGCTCGCCGCGGTCATCGTGCTCGTCCTGACCTTCCGCTCCCCGACCGGTCTTGCGAACGCGTATGGGATCGCCCTCAGCGCGATCTTCGCCTCGAACACGTTCCTCGCATTCGTTGTCTTCCGGACGCTGTGGCGAAAGCCGCTCAAGGTCGTCATCCCGGGTGCGGCGTTCTTCATCTCGATCGAGCTCACGTTCTTCGCCGCCAACCTCACCAAGATCTTCAGCGGCGGCTGGTTCCCGCTCGTCGTTGGGGCGGTGTTCTTCACCATCCTCACCACCTGGCACCGCGGCCGCATCACGCTGGCGCGCGCCATGCGGGAGGGGCGTGTCTCGCTGCGCCGCTACATCAACCGGATGATCGACGAGCCGCCGAGCCGGATCCCCGGAAGCGCCGTCTTCCTGACGACGTCGCTCGACACCGTCCCGACGGCGCTCCTCAATAACGC
>JBOHBE010000471.1:0-3355 GCA_050698235.1 Gaiellales bacterium | reverse complement strand
CGCCGCACCCGCGCCCGCCGCGACGCCCAGGTCATCGAGCTCCAGTCGCTCCCGTGGCCGGACGCCGCCCGCACCGCGCGGCTGGTCGCCGGCGCCGCCGTGATGGCGGCGACGCTCGCCTTCCTCGTGCGCTAGACGCTCTGAGCGGCGAACCCGACTCCTTGGCAGGCCAAGTTGTGATCGTGGCGATTGTGGCGTAGAGTCGGCGGCTCCGACGATCGGGGGTAGCCGAGATGCGGTGGCGATCGAGACTGGGCGGGCGGCGGTTTGGGTGTGTCACGGGTCTCGTGATGGGTGTGCTCGCATTCGGGCCGGTCCCGGCGGCTTCTGCGGCCACCGTTTCCTGCCAAGGACGCCCGGCGACGATGATCGGGACGCCAGGCGACGACGTCTTGCAGGGGACGCCCGGAGCCGACGTGATCGTGGGCTTGGACGGGGTGGACGTGATCCAAGGGGCTGGCGGAGACGACGTGCTCTGCGGCGGCCCAGGCGACGACTTCATCCGCGGAAATAGCGGGGATGACCGGATACTCGGCGACGAGGCCGAGGACGACCTCAAAGGGAACACCGGTGCCGACGTGCTGGTGGGAGGCACTGGCCCCGACACGTTGATTGGTGGCCGCGGTGATGATGTGCTGCGCGCTGGGGCCGGCCGCGACTTGGTCTGGCTCGATCGCGGCGACGACTTCATCGGCGCTGGGGCAGGTCGGCACGACTGGATCCAAACGTCCTTCGGAAAGTTCTCGTCGCTAGCTGTGAACCTCACTGCGGGGACGGCGCAGGGTCTGGGGCGTGATCGCCTCTTCGGGGTCGAGAATGTCCAGATCGGCACGCATCGAGCGCCGATCGTCGTCATCGGTACAGACGGGCGGAACGTGGTATCGGCTCAGGGGACACCGGCCGTCATTCGTGGCCGCGGTGGGAATGACACGCTCTTCGGCGGCGCATTCGGTGATCAGTTGTTCGGTGGTCGTGGCGACGACTCATTGGCAGGTCGTCGCGACGACGACGTCCTCGACGGTGGCGCTGGCATAGATAGGCTCGACGGTGGTCTAGGCACCGACACCTGCACCCACGGCGAAACCCTCAAGTCGTGCCCCTAGGTGTGGGTCCCCCGACGCGAGGTCAGGGCCGAGAGCACGTGGCGCGGCGGGGGCTCGAATCCCGCGATCGACGGATGTGCGGTCGGGTGACCTAGACGTTCTGGCTTGTCGCGATCGGCGTCGTGGTGGGCTTCTTCGACCCGCCGGACGGCTCGATGGTGACCGCGATCTTGTCGCCGGGCATCGCCGCCTGCGTCAGGTGAAGCTCGACCGTCCCGCCGCCCTGGAACACGCCCGCAGGGAGGGCAACGCTTCCTCGGATCACCCACGCCTCGTAGGTCTTTCCGGCCGGGGCCGGCCGCAGGCTCGCGAACAGCGTCGCGTTGCCGTCGGTCTGGGCGACCACGTTGCCGACGCCGGGCAGCATCACCGCCGCCCCGTTCGCCAGGTTGTCGCGGTTCGCGCTCACGTCGTTTCGCAGCGAGACGTTCCACGCCAGCATGCCGAAGAGGGCGAGCGCCATGGCCGGGACGGCGACCACCGCGAACCGCGGCCACCAGCTTCGGCGTGCCGGGGTGCGCTGGGGCCGGGCGGTGGACGCGGCAGCCGCGGGAGCGGCCACGACCGGCTCGGAGATCGCGAGCACCCGGCTTCGCAGCTCCGGCGGAGGGGCGACCTGGGGCACGCCGTACGCCAGCGACGCCGCGACCGCCTCGGTCTCGCGCAGCTTGCGGCGGCACTGCTCGCACTCGGCGAGGTGCACGACGACGCGCTCCTCGTCCTCGGAGGAGAGCGCGCGCAGGGCGTGGCCCGCGATCAGCTCGTCGACGTGTTCCACTCGTCCTCCGGTCTCATACCAACCGCCGCCAGCGCATCGCGCAGGGCGTTCATCGCAGCGAAGGTGCGGCTCTTCACCGTGCCGATGGGCACGGCGAGCCGCTCCGCGAGCTCGGACTGGGTGTAACCGGCGAAGTACGCCAGCTCGATGACCTCGCGGTGCGGATCGGGAAGCCGTGCGAGGGCGACGGCGATCTGCTCGCGGGCGACGCCGAGCCAGGCCTGGTGCTCGACGGGCGGCTCCGGATCGGCGGCCGCCGGCACGTCGTCGAGCGGCTCCGTCCGGCGCCGCTCCTCCCGCCTCACGATGTCGACTGCCTTGTGATGGGTCATCGTCAAGATCCACGTCGAGGGCTGCCCCCGCGACGAATCGAACGTCCTGGCCTGCGTCCACACGGCCAGGAACGCGTTCTGCACCACATCCGACGCGAGGTCCCGATCACGGACGATGCGCAGCGCCAGCGAATACGCCGCGCCGCCGTACATGTCGTACAGGCGGGCGAACGCCTCGCGGTCACCGCGTCCTACCAGTGCCAGGAGTCCGTGATCGGAGAGATGCTCCAAGCGTCCTTCCTTGTTATCCGGTTCCGCGGTCATTCGCACCGCCGCCGTAACCGGTTCACCGGACCGCCGCCGGGGAAGGGCTGATCACCGCCAGGCGCGACCGCAGCCGCTCGAGACGGCCGGGCTCCCTGGCTGGGACGATCGCTCGCAGATCGAGGCGCATCAACTCGATTCTGCCAGCGGTCCGGCGCGTATGGAAGCCGAAATCGCGCAGAAAGTCGGCCGGGAAGATCGTCCGGTGACGTACGAACCGCTCCGGGAACCCCGCGTCGGGGCCATACCGGTACGCGAACGCCTCGAGCGCTGGGAGGCCGCGGTCGTGGCACTCTCCGATCGCCGCCAGGATCAGGCTCTGGAGCGCCCACGGGCTCCCCGCCTCGATCAGGTAGGCGCAGGTGATGATCGCGGCGTCGCTGCTCGGAGGCCCGGCCGGCATCGCGTGGGCCCGCGGGAACTCCTCCGCCGGGCCGTACTGGACGAGGCCGATCACCCGGCCGCCGTCGCGGTAGACCTTCCCCCACGGCCCGAACTCCTCCTCGGCCGTCTCGATCCACCGCCGCCGGTCAGCCGGCTCGCGCCGTGGCTCGGTCTGCCACCACATGCACTCGCGGCACGGCTTCGGCGCGTCGCCGATCGTCGCACCGGTGAGGTGGTCGACGCCCGCGGCGCTCATGGGGCGGCGACGTCGTCGACGTGCACCGAGACGATGCCCACCTCGAGCGCCACCATCGACTCAAGGTAGGTCCGCACGGCCTCCTCGACCTCCGCCGCGACCGCCGGGATCGACGCCCCCCAGGCTGTCACGATGTGGAGCTCGACCTCCAGGCCCTCGGGGCCGGCCGCGACGCGCACCCCGGCGCGCTCGGGGTCGGTGCGCCGCTCGAGCGGCGCGAACCCGCTCGCCGTGAGCG
>JBOHBE010000470.1:0-4130 GCA_050698235.1 Gaiellales bacterium | reverse complement strand
CCTTAAGGCTGGCGTGGTGTCCGTCGCGCGAACTGTGTGCACGTGAGAACCGGCGACCAACCACCGTGGAATGCCGCAGGGCCGGCACCGTTGCCCTACCACCCACGGAGCCCGAGTTGCACCGCTGCGCGAAGCGCAGGTGCAACGCGGGCCGGCGGTCCCGAGGGCCCGCCCCGACCGCCCCGGTTGCGCAACCCCGGCCCCCAACGGAGCGTCTGACCTGCAATGGGGCATGCGCACGCACGCGGCGCGATGGCCGTGGGCGGGGCCGTCACGGTGACCAACGAGGCCGTCGCACACGTCGTCGGCCTGACGGTGCTCGAGTGCTACGGCGTCGTCGGGATGGCCGCCACGAGCCTGACGCAGGGCGTGGCGCGCCTCTTGACGCGCGACCGCCTGACCCAGGGCGTGAGCGTCCGCCGGAACGGTGGCGGGCTCTCGATCGACCTCTACGTCGTGGTCGAGTTCGGCCTGAACCTGGCCGACATCGCCGCAAACGTCCGCTCGAGAGTGCAGTATCAGGTAGAGAAGCTCACGCAGATGCCTGTTCAGTCGCTCCAGATCCACATCCAGGGCGTCAAGCGGACGCCGTGACGGAGGCCCGCCGCATCGCCCTCGCGATGGCGAGGGGGGGCGCTGCCGCGGTCGAGTCGAGCCGCGGGCGCCTCAACGACCTAAACGTCTACCCGGTTCCCGACGGCGACACGGGCACGAACCTGGCCGAGACCACGCGCGAGCTTGCCGCCGGGCTCGAGGCCGACCCGGCCGACACGCGGCCGGCGCTGGCCGTGGCGGCGACCCGGGCCGCGCTCCGCGGGGCCAGCGGCAACTCCGGCGCCATCTTGAGCCAGATCGTCGGCGGCTTCGCCGGGGTCGTCGGGGCCTCCCGCGGCATCGACTCGAAGACGCTCGCCCAGGCGCTCCGCTCCGCGACCGACGCGGCCTACAAGCCTGTGCAGAAGCCGATCGAGGGCACCATGCTCACCGTGATCCGCGAGATGGCCGAGGCGGCGGAGCGGGTCTCCGACCGGCCGCTCGAGGAGGCCGTGGCGGCGATCCTGGCCGAGGGTGAGGCGTCGGTCGTCCGCACGCAGGGCATGCTCGACGTGTTGCGCGACGCGGGGGTCGTCGACGCCGGGGCTGCCGGACTGCTCGAGTTCGCGCGGGGCGCGTTCGCCGGGCTCCGCGGCGAGGAGGTCGAGGCGCCGATCGATGCCATCGCCGGCCCGATCGGCCTGGAGGCGGTGCACCTCGAGCAGTCGCGATACCGCTACTGCACGGCGTTTCTCGTCGAGGGCGACGGCATCGACCGGGAGGGTCTCGAGCAGGCCCTGCTCGAGATGGGCGACTGCCTCCTCGTCGTCGGCGAGGCGCCGCTCGTCAAGGTGCACGTCCACACGGACGACCCGGGCGCGGCCATCTCGGCCGCCGTGATCATGGGCGCGATCGACCGGGTCGCCATCGCGAACATGCACGTCCAGACGGAGGAGCGCGAGCGGCGGCTGGCCGGCGAGCGGCACCTGACCGCCCTCCCGGGAGGCCGTTCGGCCGACGCGCGCATGACCGCCGAGAACACCGCGATCGTGCTCGACTCGACGGCCGACATGCCCGACCCGGCCGCCGAGCAGCCGACGTGGCGCTCGGTGCCGCTCACGGTCCGCTTCGGCGACGAGCAGTTCAGGGACGGGGTCGACATCGACGCGGCGGCGTTCTACGGCCGGCTGCGGGCCGGCGGCGCCCACCCGTCGACGGCGGCGCCGTCCCCCGGCGCGTACGCCGCCGCCTACGAGCAGCTGGACGGCTACGCCCACATCCTCGTCCTGCCCGTGTCGTCGCAGGTGTCGGCGTCGGGCCAGGCGGCCCGGATCGCGGCCGACACGCCGGAGGCCGGCGGCCGGGTGACCGTCCTCGACGGGCTCACGGTCTCGGCCGGCACGGTGCTCCTGGCGCAGGGCGTGCAGCGCCTGCTCGACGCGGGGACGGACATGGACGAGGTCACGGCGTGGTTCACGGCGGCCCGCGAGCGCGTCTCGGTGCTGATCTACGTCGACACGCTCGAGTACCTGCGTCGCGGAGGACGGATCGGGCGTGCGTCGGAGGTCGTCGGGGGCGCGCTCGGCGTGCGGCCGCTGCTCACGCTCCGAGGCGGCTGCATCGAGCCGTACAAGCGTGCCTTCGGGCGTTCGGCGGCGATGCGCGAGTTCGACCGGTTCCTGCGAACGGCGGCCCCCGACGGGCGCCCGGCCCGGGTCGGCCTGGCGCACGCGGACGACACGGCCGGCCTGGAGCGCCTGCGCGAGATCGTGCACCGCGGGCGCCCCGACGCCTCGATCGACCGCGTGTGCCAGATCGGAGCCGTTGTCGGCACCCACGGGGGGCCGGGGACGCTCGGCATGCTCGTGCTGGCCGAGGAATGACGCGGGCGTTCGCGGGCGCCCCCGCGCCTGAGGAGGGCTTCCCGCGCCCGCTGTCGGCGCCGAGCCCCGAGCACCTCGATCTGCCGGCGACGTCGCGGCGGGCGCTCGCGGACGCCCTCGAGGCTCTGCGTCCGCGGCCGATCGCCACCGTCGGCGACCTGCTCGAGCACGTCCCGTTCAGGCACGAAGACTTCCGCTCCGGACGGCTCCTGGCCGAGATCGGGCCCGGCGAGGAGGCGACCGTCGTTGCCACGGTCGAGCGCGTCCGCCTGCGGCCGACCCGGCGCCGGAACCTGGCCATCGTCGAGGCGGCGATCCGCGACGAGTCAGGCCCGGGCGTCGCCATCTGGTTCAACCAGCGCTACCTGGCCAAGAACCTGAAGCCGGGGATGCGGCTCTCGCTGCGCGGCGAGCGCCGCCCGACCATCGACGCCGAGATCGTGGTCAAGAGTCACGAGCGGGCAGCCGACGAGGGCGAGGCGCTGCACACGTCGGGGCTCGTCCCCGTCTATCCGGCGTCCGAGCGCGTGTCGAGCCGGAGGCTGGTCGAGCTCGTGGCCGACGTCTTGCTCCACGCAGGCGACGAGGTCGACCCGCTGCCCGACGGCGTGAAGGCCCGCCGCCGCCTCCCGCTGCGGCGTGACGCCGTCCATGCGAGCCACCAGCCCCGCGACCAGGCCGAGGCTCGTCTCGCCGGCCGGCGCCTGGCCTACGACGAGCTGCACCTGCTCCAGGTCGGGCTCCTGCGCCGCCGGGCCAGGTTCGAAGCAGAGGCCAGTGCGCGTCCGCTCCCGGCTCCGGGCGCCCTCTCAACCTCGTTCGTGAGCGCGCTGCCGTTCGAGCTGACGAGTGCTCAGCGCCGGGCGGTCGGCGAGATCGACGCCGATCTCGGCCGCGCGGTGCCGATGCGGCGCCTGCTTCAGGGCGATGTCGGCTCCGGCAAGACGGCCGTCGCGGCGTACGCGCTCGTGCGCGGCGTCGAGGCCGGCGGCCAGGGGGCGCTGATGGCCCCGACCGAGACGCTCGCGACCCAGCACCTGATCGGGCTCGCCGCCCTGTGCGAGCCGCTCGGCGTGCGCGTGATCGGGCTCATGCAGGGGATGGCGGCGCGCGAGCGGCGGGCGGCCGAGGGGCTGCTCCGCTCCGGCGAGCCGGCGGTTGCGGTAGGGACGCACGCCCTGATCCAGGCGGGCGTCGACTACGGCGAGCTGCGCGTGGCCGTCGTCGACGAGCAGCACCGGTTCGGCGTCGAGCAGCGCCAGGCGCTCGAGGAGAAGGCCCGCGAAGGGCCGTCACCGCACGTGCTGCACATGACGGCGACCCCGATCCCACGGACGCTGGCGCTCTCGGTCTACGGCGACCTCGCGGTGTCGGTGCTCGACGAGATGCCGGCGGGGCGGGCGCCGGTCATCACCCGCGTGCTCGGCCTGGAGCGGCGCGACGAGGTGTTCGCGCGCATGCGCAGGCTCCTGGATGAGGGTCGCCAGGCCTACGTCGTCTGCCCGCTCGTGACCGAGGGCGACGACGCGCGGGCGGCCGCGGCGGCCGAGTCCGAGGCGGCCCGCCTGGGCTCGGGCGAGCTCGACGGCTACAGGCTGGAGTGCATCCACGGCCAGCTCCCGGTTCCCGAGCGGCGGCGGATCATGAACGGCTTCCGTGCCGGCGAGATCCAGGTGCTCGTCGCGACGACGGTGATCGAGGTCGGGGTGGACG
>JBOHBE010000469.1:0-1950 GCA_050698235.1 Gaiellales bacterium | reverse complement strand
TAGGCGGTGTCGAAGACGAGCGCGGGATCGGGTGCCGGCAGCGCCTCGGCGGCGGCGATACCCTCGCGCATCGCCGCCAGCGCATCGCCCCGGACGGACTCGGCCAGCTCGTCGGTCAGGATCCCGCGCCGGCGCAGGTAGCCCTCGTAGCGGACGAGGCACTCGTTTCGGCGCTCCTCCTCGACGCGGGCCTCGTCGATGTAGAGCGACTGGTCGTCGGCGGTGGCGTGAGGCGCCATCCGGTAGGTGACGGCCTCGATCAGCGTCGGTCCCTCTCCCGCCCGCGCCCGCGCGACCGCCTCACGGGTCGCGACGTAGATCGCGAGCACGTCGCCGCCGTCGACGCGGACGCCGGGCATGCCGTAGCCGGCGGCCTTGTCGGTGAGGGTCACGGCGCGGGTCTGGGCCGCGAGCGGTGTCGAGATCGCCCACCCGTTGTTGTTGCACAGCAGGACGAGCGGGGCGTCCATCACGGCGGCGAAGTTCGCCCCCTCGTGGAACGCGCCCTCCGACGTCGCGCCGTCGCCGAAATAGCAGACCGCGCAGCTCCGCTCACCGCGCAGCCGAAGGCCCCAGGCGAGACCGGCAGCGTGCGGCACGTGGGTCGCGATCGGCACGCAGATCGAAGCGACCTTGCGCTCGCGCGGGTCCCACCAGCCGGCCGGGTGCCCTCTCCACCACGCCAGGATCGTCGCCGGCGCCATCCCGCGGACGAGCCCGATCGCCGACTCCCGGTATGACGGGAACACCCAGTCGTCCGCTTCGAGCGCGTGCACCGACCCGGCCTGGATGGCCTCCGTCCCCCAGAAGATCGCGTAGGTGCCGATCCGGCCCTGGCGGTGGTAGGTGAGCGACCGCTCGTCGTAGGTGCGAAGCAGCACCATTGACCGGTGGATGTCCAGAAGGCCGGCGTCGTCGAGGCCGTCGACCTCGGCGTCGGGGATCCCCGCACCGTCGCCGATCACGCGACGCAGCTCAGGCACGGCCGGCGAGGGCTCCACGCGCATGCTGGCCCGCATCGTAGTCCGAGACTACGATGTGGTCGTGACCACCGAGGCCGCGTTCCTCGAGCACGTCCAGTCGGGAGGGGTCGTCGAGGCAGGCGATCCGATGCCCGACGAGTACCGCGCGCTGCTCGTCAAGTTCATCGCGATGCACGGCAACTCGGAGCTGATGGGCGTCCTGCCCGAGCGCGACTGGATCCTGCGCGCCCCGACGCTCCAGCGAAAGCTCGCGCTGACCGCGAAGGTGCAGGACGAGGTCGGCCACGCCCAGCTCATCTACCGCGTCTGCGAGGATCTGGGCACACCGCGCGAACAGCTGCTCGACGACCTGCTCGAAGGACGGGCGAAGTTCCACAACGTCTTTCATTACCCAACTCGCACATGGGGAGACGTCGGCGTCATCGCCTGGCTGATCGACGCGGCGGCGATCGTCTCGCAGAAGGCGCTCCTCAAGTGCTCGTACGCGCCGTACGCGCGGATCATGAAGAAGATCTGCGGGGAGGAGTCGTTCCATATCCTCCACGGCCGCGACGTGATCCTGACGCTGATGCTCGGAACCGACGAGCAGCGCGGGCTCGTCCAGGAGGCGCTCGACCGCTGGTGGGCGCCGCTGATGATGTTCCACGGCAACCCCATCGACGCGAAGGACGACCCGGTCGTCCAGTGGCGGATCAAGACGCAGGGGAACGAGGAGGCGCGCCAGCAGTTCCTCGACGGCTACGTCCCGCAGATCTGGGAGCTCGGCCTGGAGGTGCCTGACCCGCTCCTTCGCAAGGGCCAAGACGGTGTTTGGCACTACACCGAGCCGGACTGGGACGAGCTCAAGTCGGTCGTCACGGGGCACGGGCCGAAGACGGCGGAGCGGCTCGAGTTCCGGAAGACGACGCGCGCCGAGACCGAGTGGGTCCGGTCGGTCGTGCTCGCCGAAGCCGCGTGATTTACGAGG
>JBOHBE010000468.1:0-1639 GCA_050698235.1 Gaiellales bacterium | reverse complement strand
CGTCGAGGCGCTCGTGGTGCGAAGCGGCCGTTCCCGCGATCGGCCGCAGGCACTCGACCTGCGCCAGCACCTCGGCCGTGTACGCCGGGTGGCGGCGCATGAGCTCCCACTCCTCCGGGGTCAGCTTGCCGGGCTTGTCGAGCACGATATTCGGCACGCCGAGCTTCCCCAGGTCGTGCAGGAGCCCGGCCCGGCGGAGGTCGCGAAGCTCGGCCGTACCCAGGCCGAGGATCGCCCCGATCCCCGCCGCGGCGTCGGCGACCCGCTCGGAGTGGCGCGAGGTGAACGGCGACTTGGCGTCGACGACGCGCCCGAAGGCCTCGGCGATCAGGTCGAGGCGATCGTCGTCCGCCAGGACGACCTGCTCGGGCGGCTCGAAGGCCGCCACGTGGGCGGTCACCTCGGGCGCCGCGACCCGCTGCCAGAACGCCGAGTCGGCGGCGACGTGCTCGAAGAGGCGCACCAGGGCCGGGTCGAACCAGGTGCCGCGCCGGCGACGAACGATGTCTGCCGCCGCCTGCGGCCCGCCGGCAGCGACGAAGATCTCGGCCGTCTGCGCCAGCCCGACGAGCTGGCCGAGCAGCGAGATCTCCTCGCCGCGCAGGCCGGCCGGCTTGCCGCGCCCGTCCCAGTGCTCGTCGGCCGAGGCCATCGCGACCACGGTCGCGTCGGGGAAGGACAGGAGCTGAAGGATCTGGGCGCCGCGATCGCAGCGCAGCCCGACGAGCTCGTCGCCGAGACGCGCGCCGCTCCGCGCGACGGCCGCCACCCGGCGGGCTCGCTCGAGCGGCGAGCCGGACGTCGATCCGACGATGTGCCGCACCGCCTCGCTCGGACGGTTCCAGTCGATCCGCTTCAGACCGCCCTTGAAACCCAGGTCGTCGCCCCCGATGATCTCCGACACCCGGGCCGCCGTGCTCGAGCAGCCCACGTCCTTCAGCAGAAGGGCGTAGAAGAGGGCCGACCGGTCGGCGACGTCGAGGCCGAGCTCACCCGCGAGCCGCATGCCGATCATGCAGCTCCGCGCCGCGTGCCCCATCGGCTGCCCCTCGGTCAGGTCGATGGCGCGCGAGAGCGCCGAGATGACCTCGGACTGGCGGACGAGCGGCGCGGCGTTGTCGGGCACGACACGACGGTTATCGGCGCGCCGTGGCGGGCGCTCAAGCCGCTGGGCCGGCGACCACGCCGAGGCTGAGAGCACGGTCGAGAAGATCCTCGACGCGATCGGCCGCATGCCCCGCGGACGGCCCGAACGCCACTGCGAGGATGCGCTTCCACTCCCGTGTGTGGAGGTATGCGCGGATACGCGGCTCGCCGTCCGCAAACGCCACGACGGTCAACTCCAGGCCGCTGTGGCGGCTCGGGCGGTCGATCACGACGGCATCACGTTCTCCGAATGGCGGCACAGGTTCGCCCATTACCCTCTGCCTACGTTAACCGCGGCGCGGCGGGTCCGCGTTACGCAGGCTGAGCCTTCCAGCTCATGCGGGGCCGCCCAGCGGAATCGAGAACTGCCCTTCCCCAGACGCGACGTGATGCTCGCGTCGCCGCCGGCCGCGCGGACGCGCTCGACGAGCGCGGCGATCCCCAGGTGGAACGCGGCGTCGGGCCGGGTTCGTGCTGCCGCGACGTCGAAGCC
>JBOHBE010000467.1:0-1966 GCA_050698235.1 Gaiellales bacterium | reverse complement strand
GGCTGACGCGGTAGAGCTCGATCTGCCCGTCGCGCTCACCGACCCCATGCTCGACCGTGAGCGGGTAGGTGATCGCATCCCAGATCGGAAAGCCGATGTACCGGCGTAGCAGATCCGCGCGCAGCCTGGCCTGCTCTCCCTCGCGCCAACCGGCCAGCGCGGCGAGGAGGCGGGTGAACGTGGTCCCGCCGAAGGTGCCCATCGCCTCTGCGAGGACGGTCCGGGCGCGGGTCTCGAGCGCTTCCAGGCCAGGCCCGTTCGCGGCGACGAACTCGGTGAGCTTCACCTCGAGGTCCCAGCTCGGATCGAACTCCGCGGGTGGGAGGAGCACGCGGAGCGCCGCACCGCTGAACGTGTCGCGGGCCCGGCTGCGGAGATCGTCGTCAGCGACGAGCGTCTTCCACGCCTGCTCGAGGTCCGACGCGCGGTCGAAGAGGACGTGCTTCACGGCGTCGATCTGGGCCCGGTCGGGGCCGTCCGCTCCGCCGCCGCCGTACAGCCAGGCGGCCCCGTCGCGCACGAACCCGATCCGGCGCCGCTCGTACTCGACGTCGAACGCGCGCAGGAATGCGATCTGCGGCTCCGAGAGCTCCGACGACGGATGCGTCGTGCCGCCGACGGCGGGCAGTAGGCCGGCCGCGACCGCCGCTCGGCGCATGACCTCGCCGACGAGCTCGCGCGGGAGGCCGTCGGCGTATCCGCAGACGTCGGCGATCGTGTCGGCGAACCGGTCGACAACGTGGCCGATCTTGATTCGCCCGTACGTCGGCGTGAGGTCTGGGCTGGCGTGCGCCGAGCCGGACACGGCCTGCCACCAGCCGGCGGGCGGCTCTGCGCCGGCGTCGGCCAGCGGGTTCGGGCCGCCGTCCGCCGCCTCCTGTGCGATGTCGTCGACGCGCTTGGCGACGCCGTCGAAACGCTGCTCGATGACCGAGCGCAACGCGAGCACCTGCGAGTTTCGATCCCGCAGGAGGGCGATCTGGTCGCCCATGGTCTGCGACAGCGGGATGGTCGAGACGCTCCGGAACGTCTCCACGACGACGTTCGCCTCGGGGACGTCGAGGTCGGGAAGGTCGAGCGGATCCGTGTGGGCGACGAGGGTCGGTGACGGCTCGACGTACACGAGCGCGCGGCGCACCTCCACCTCAGACGTGCGCCGGCGGATGGCGGCGATCGCCGCGTCGAAGGGCATGTTGTCAAGGACGCCGCCGTCAACGAAGCGGCGGGCGATGCCCTTCTCGTCGCCCGGGAACCGCCTGAGGTAGCGGCGGGCGATGTCGTCCCAGCCGGCCGTCTCGCTCGCACCTGTGATCTGCTGGCTGAAGTGATCGAGACTCACGGGCGCGAACGCCCCCGGGAATGACGCCGTGGCGCGCGCGGCGAACGCGAGCATCCCGACGTCGGGGTCGAGCGAGCCCCCGCCCGCCCCGTGGATGCGGAAGACGTGGCGGTGCGCCTCGTCGAACACCAGCTCGTGCGAGAGCGGGATCGCGTCGTAGTGGCCTGCGAACTCCGTCGACGTCACCGCGAGGTCGATTCCGCTCCCTGCGAAGAGGAACGGCGCCTCGCCTGGCCGCGTGCGCTTCTGCATGCCGTTCAGGGCCCCCCAGGTGAGCGAGCACATGAGGTCCCCGTGGAGCGCGCTCCGGGGCGGGTCCTGCACGAACGTGATGACCGGATCCTTCAGCCGTCTCGCGGCGCCGGCCCGGTGGACCCACGTCCCGACCTTTGAGCGGGCAAACCACGACGGCTGCGTCGGCGGCGGCCCGAGGACCGTGTCGAGCTGCGGCGAGATCCCGTGGAGGCTCGCTGACTCGGCCCGCACCTTGGTCAGGAGCGCCTCGACCTTCGGGTCGAGGAGCTGCCCGAAATCGGCCTTCGTGATCCAGAAGTCGCGGATCGCCTCCTGCGAGTAGTCGCCGTCGAGCGCGCGGGCGAGGCAGATGCCGTTGATCCCGCCGGCGGA
>JBOHBE010000466.1:0-7363 GCA_050698235.1 Gaiellales bacterium | reverse complement strand
CGCCGAGGAATACGACGAGGCGAAGGGGCGCGCGGATGAGCTCTCCGACCAGTGCGCCGACCTCGAGCGGTCGCTCAAGGAGCTCCGCGGCCTGATCCGCGACCTGACGCAGACGATCGACAAACGCTTCGCCGAGACGTTCGGGGCCGTCGCCAAGAACTTCGGCGAGGTCATCTCGACGCTCTTCCCGGGAGGATCCGGGCGGCTTCGCCTGACCGAGGATGACGTCGTGTCGGCCGCGCCTGTCGTCGTGGCCGACGATGCCGACGATGTTCCCGAGCCGGCGGCGCGGCCCGAGCCCGGCATCGAGCTCGAGGTGCGCCCGGCAGGCAAGCGCATCGAGGCGCTCTCGCTCCTGTCGGGCGGCGAGAAGGCGCTGACCGCGATCGCGTTCCTGTTCTCGCTGCTCCTGACCAAGCCCTCGCCGTTCTACCTGCTCGACGAGGTCGAGGCGGCCCTCGACGATGCGAACATCGAGCGCTTCCTCGACCTGCTCCGGGCGTACCAGGACAAGGCCCAGTTCATCGTCGTCACGCACCAGCGACGGACGATGGAGGTGGCCGACGTGCTGTACGGCGTGACGATGGCCGGCGACGGCGAGTCGCGGGTCCTGTCGCGGCGGGTGCCGGCCGACGGCCCGCACGCCGTCAGCGCCTGATCCACTCCCACAGGTCGTCAGGCACCGCGACGGAGCCGCGCGCGAGCGCGGCGTCGAGCTGGGCGCGGCTCTCGTCGCCCGGGAACCGCCGGCCCTCGAAGAGCCCGCGCAGCCGCCCGGCCGCATCCGACCGGGGCACGGCGAGGAGGGCGACGGCCGCGTGGCCCGGGCCTGTCGACACCGCTCCGACGAGGAGCTCGACGAGCGTCGCGAGCGCGAGTCCCTTGTGCGCCTGGTCGCCGCCGAAGGCCCGGATCCCCGCCCGGTCGGCGCGGATCTCGGCGGGATCGTCCACGGGCGAGCCGTCCGGGCTGACTCCGGACCCCGCCGGCAGCGCCTCGCCGGCGGCCGCCGCAGCGAGCACCTCGCCGTAGGTGATCCGGCCCATCGAGACGTCGATCACGGCCGGAGGCGTGCCCGGCACCGCGAGGCAGAGAGGGCTCGTCGCCAGGATCGGCGGCCCGCCGTCGGGATGTGCGATCCGGGCCGGTGACGTGGCGGTGAGGAGGCAGACGAGGCCGTCGGCCGCTACGCGCTCGGCAAACCAGCCGAGCCGGCCGGTCGGGAAGCAGCCCTCGACCACGACCAGTCGGGCGCCTGTGGGCGGCATCTCGACCTCGGCGGCGAGCACGTCGGCCAGCGCGCCGTAGCCGACGGCGCCGGCTGCGTCCCAGCGCGCCACGCTGTCGGTGCGCTCGGTCTGAGCCGGGCGGGCCTCAGGGTCGATCCCGCGCTGTCCCGCCAGCCAGCGCAGGCGCTCGAGCCCGTGCGTCGCGGCGCCCCGGAGCTCCGCATCGACGTAGTGCTCGCCGATCAGCGCCGACACGCGGCCGTCGAAGCCGAGGTCGCGCAGGCGCACGTCGACGGCCGCGCGCAGCTCGTCCAGGCGTACCTCGGCCACGCCGCGACGGTACCAGGAGCGCACACCGGGCGCGGGCCTGCCGGTACGATCCCCGCCCGTGGCGCGCACCTGGCAGGAGATGTTCCGCACCGGCGACGACGACGCGGCCGCCGAGACCGTCCCGGACGAGCCGACAGGATTCTTCGCCCGGCTTCGCGATTCGATGTCGCGCAGCCGGCGGGCGATGGCCCAGCAGCTCGCGGCGGCGGTGCTCGACCCGTCCGACGACGCCGTGTGGGAGCGGCTCGAGGAGGCGCTGATCCACGCCGATTGCGGCGTCCCGGCCACCGTCGCGGTCATCGAGCGGCTCGAGGCCGAGGCCGGCGCGGGGACGCTGGCGACGGCCGACCAGCTGACGGCCCGGCTCCAGGAGGTCATCGCCGAGCTGATGGTGCCGGAGGCCGACGCCCGGATCGACGTGTCGCACGCGCCGTCGGTGATCCTTGTGAGCGGAGTCAACGGCACCGGCAAGACGACGACGATCGGCAAGATCGCATGGCACCTGCACGAGGCGGGGCGGACGTGCGTCATCGGTGCGGCCGACACGTTCCGGGCGGCCGCCGGGGAGCAGCTCGAGACGTGGGCCGACCGGGCGGGGGCCGATTTCGTCGGGTCGCAGTCGGGAGCCGACCCGGCCGCGGTCGCCTTCGACGCGGTCGCGGCAGCGGTGTCGCGCGAGCGCGACGTCGTGATCGTCGACACCGCCGGCCGCCTTCACACGCAGGGTCACCTCATGGACGAGCTGCGAAAGATCCACCGCGTGATCGGCCAGCGCATCGCAGGGGCTCCGCACGAGGTGCTCCTCACGATCGACGCGACGACGGGCCAGAACGGCCTCCAGCAGGCGCGCCTCTTCGCCGAGGCGGTCGATGTGACCGGCATCGTCCTCACCAAGCTGGACGGCACCGCGAAGGGCGGGATCGTGCTTGCGATCGCCCACGAGCTCGGCATCCCGGTGAAGCTGGTCGGCGTGGGGGAGGGCATCGAGGACCTGCGCCCGTTCGACGCGCGCGACTTCGCCCGCGCGCTCTTCGCCGCCGAGGGCTGACAGGCTCTACGCTTCGGCGATGTTCGACACGCTTGCCGATCGCCTGGGGGCGACGCTCGACGGCCTGCGCGGCCAGGGCCGTCTGACCGAGGACGACATCAACCGGGCGATGCGCGAGATCCGGCTTGCGCTGCTCGAGGCCGACGTCAACTTCGGCGTCGTCCGCGAGTTCGTCGCGGCGGTGAAGGAGCGGGCGCTCGGGGCCGACGTCATGCAGAGCCTGACCCCTGGCCAGCAGGTGATCAAGATCGTCCACGAGGAGCTCACGTCGCTCATGGGGACGGCGGGATCGGGCCTGTCGTTCGCCAGCCGCCCGCCGACGGTGATCCTCATGGCCGGCCTCCAGGGATCGGGCAAGACGACCGCCTGCGGCAAGCTCGCGCTGCTCCTGGCCAAGCAGAAGCGCAGCCCCGCAATGGTGGCGTGCGACCTCCAGCGCCCCGCCGCCGTGCAGCAGCTCCAGACGCTCGGCCGCTCGATCCAGGTGCCGGTGTTCGACCAGGGGGTCGACGCCGACCCGGTCGAGGTCGCGGCGTGGGGGGTGGAGCAGGCGCGCGCCCAGGGCCGCGACGTCGTGATCGTCGACACTGCCGGCCGGCTCCACGTCGACGAGGAGCTGATGGATCAGCTCGTCGAGATCAAGAAGGCGGTCAAGCCGCACAACGTGCTTCTCGTGCTCGACGCGATGACGGGCCAGGACGCCGTGTCGGTGGCCGAGCGGTTCTCGGAGGCGGTCGACTACGACGGGGTGATCCTGACGAAGCTCGACGGCGACGCGCGCGGCGGGGCGGCGCTCGCCGTCCGCTCGGTCACCGGAAAGCCGATCAAGTACGTCTCCGTGGGCGAGAAGCTCGACCAGCTCGAGCAGTTCCACCCCGACCGCCTGGCGTCGCGGATCCTCGGGATGGGCGACGTCATGTCGCTCATCGAGCGCGCGCAGGAGCAGATCTCCGAGAAGGACGCGAAGGAGATGGAGGCCAAGCTCCGCAAGTCGGAGTTCACGCTCGACGACTTCCTCGAGCAGCTCCGCCAGGTGCGCAAGATGACCGCCGGCCAGGGCCTCGCCGGCCTGCTCGGGATGCTGCCGGGCGTGGGCCGGCAGGTGAAGAACATGAAGGTCGACGAGCGGCAGGTCGACCGGGTCGAGGCGATCATCCTGTCGATGACGCCTGCCGAGCGGCGTAACCCGCGGATGATCGACGGCAGCCGCCGCCGGCGGATCGCCGCGGGCAGCGGATCCTCGGTGCAGCAGGTGAACCAGCTGCTCGGGCAGTTCAAGCAGGTCCAGAAGATGATGCGCCAGATCGGCCGCGGCAAGATGCCGCAATTGCCCGGTCTGGGTGCGCGTTAGCGTCCGCTCTCACCCTTCCCAAGGGGCATTCTCACCCGTAGCCTCAAAGGGTGGGACGTCCGACCCCCGACCCCCTGGCGCACCCCGAGCGCCTGACGCAGAGCGTGTACGCATACGTCGCGTACCGCATCGGCCCGGGCCCTGACGCTGAGGACGCCACGAGCGAGGTCTTCGCCCGGGCGCTGCGGTATCGCTCGACGTTCGACGCCGCGAAGGGCACGCCCGCCGCCTGGCTCACGGGCATCGCCCGGCGTGTGCTCGCCGAACGGGCGACGGAGAAGTTTGCGCCGGTCGGTGAGTTGCCCGACACGGCGGCGCCCGGGGAGCTCGAGCACGACTCGGTGAACCGCGTCACGATGCAGAGCGCGGTCGCCACACTGGGGGAGCGCGATCGGGAGCTCGTCGCGCTGCGGTACGGCGCCGACCTCACGGCCGCCCAGATCGGCGACCTGCTCGACCTGAGCCCGAACGCCGTCGAGGTGGCGTTGCACCGGGCGCTCCGCCGGCTCCGCACCGCGCTCGAGGTCGACGTGGCGCCCGAGCGGCGGGTGCAGCGCGCGGCGATGCCGTCGACCGCAGATGGCGTGTAAGGGTTTCGGCACCACCGCCCGTATTCATCATCGTAGGTACCACCACGGAGGGGGAGGCAGCGCAGAATGGATTTCTCGAACCACGACGAGCTCGGCCAGATCGAAGCGGCCCTGCGCTCCGAACGGCCGCGCTTGGGCGGTGACGTCGAGAGCGCCATCTGCGGGAGGGTCGGCGGAGGCCGGTCCGGGGGTAGGCGCCGGGCGAGCATGGCGGTCGTGCTGAGCATCGGCACGCTCGTTGCCATGAGTGCGTTCGGCGGTGTGGGCTACGCGAACTTCGGGTTCCAGTTCAACCCGTTCCCGTCTCACAGCTCCCATTCGCCGTTCAAGGATGAGTACGGCAAGGGCGGCAAGAAGGGGCACAAGCACCACAGCAACAACGGGAACAAGGGCGGCAACCACTACGGGAACCGCTAGCCGGACTTCGGGCTCACGCCCGATCCTCGCCAAGAAGGGCCGTCCTCCGGGGCGGCCCTTCGGCGTTCCGGGCTCGTGCGACCCGCTACACTGCCGCCGCGTTACGTTCCGACGGAGGTCGAGTTGGCTGTCAAGATCCGCCTCGCGCGGCATGGTTCCAAGAAGAACCCGATCTACCGGGTCGTCGTCGCCGATTCGCGCGTGCCGCGTGACGGCCGGGCGATCGAGGAGATCGGCCGCTACAACCCGCAGCACCAGCCGTCGCTGATCGAGATCGACGCCGACCGGGCGCGCGACTGGCTCTCGAAGGGCGCGCAGCCGACCGCGACCGTGCGGAAGCTGCTCACCATCGCGGGCGTATAGATGGGTGATCCCCAGCTCACGCCCGCCTGGACGTCCGGCCGTTGTACGTGGGCCAGCTCTGGTTGGGCTGCGGCTGCGAACCGTCGCATCGCGGCGTCCTCGGTCGCGCCGATATTTCAACCAATATCGACGCTCCCTGCCTCCTTGCGCTACTCGATTCTCGCCGCCCAGAACGTCACGTGAGCTGGGAATCAACCATCTAGGCGTGGAGGACCTCCTGGCGTATCTCGCGCGCGAGCTCGTCGAGCACCCCGACGACGTCCGTGTCGAGCGGAGCGACGCCGGGCCTGACGTGATGCTCGAGCTGCACGTGGCGGAGGACGACGTCGGCAAGGTCATCGGCAAGCAGGGCAACGTCGCCCGCGCGCTTCGGACCGTCGTCCGGGCGTCGGCGGTCCGAACAGGCCGCCGAGTGCATGTCGAGATCGCCGGCTGACGCGCCCTGGCGCCCAGAGCGGATCGTCGTCGGAAGAGTCGGCCGCCCGCACGGGCTCGACGGCTCGTTCTATATCGAGGGGCACGGGGGAGTGGTGCCGCTCAAGAAGGGCGTCGAGATCGCGGTCGGCGGCCGGCCCGCGGTGATCGTCGAGCGGCGGGGCACGGCCGAGCGCCCGATCCTGCGCCTCGACCTCGCGGGTGACCGTGACGGCGCGCAGGACATGCGCGGCCACGAGGTCACCGTCCCCGCGGAGCTGCTTCCGCTCACGGACGGCGACGAGTTCTTCCACGTCGACCTGATCGGCTGCTCGGTGCGGTCGGGCGACCGCGAGATCGGCACGGTCCGCGACGTGCTCGTCTATCCGGCGAACGACGTGCTCGACGTCCGCGCCGACGACGCGTCGGAGCCGGTGCTCGTTCCCTTCGCCGAGGACGTCGTCACCGGCGTCCACATCGAGGAGCGGCTCGTCACGATCCGCGAGGACTTCCTGTGACGCTCGACCTCGACATCGTGACGCTCTTCCCGGCGCAGTTCGACTGGGTCCGAGACTCGCGCCCGGTCGCCAACGCGATCGCCGCGGGGTCGCTGCGCCTGCGGGTGCTCGACCTGCGAGACCACGCGCCGGGGCGGCACCGGCAGGTCGACGACTCGCCGTACGGCGGCGGGGCCGGGATGGTGATCCGGGTCGACGTCGTCTGTGCCGCGCTTGAGGCCATCTACGGCGCTCCCGTCGAGCAGGTGCTCTCCGAGCGGCGCGTCGCGGTGCTCACGCCCGTGGGGCGGCAGCTGCGCGACGAGGTCGTGACCGAGCTCGGCGGGCTCGAGCACCTGACGCTCCTGTGCGGGCGCTACGAGGGGTTCGACCAGCGGGTCCACGACCACCTCTCGAACGACGCCATCTCGATCGGGCCGTATGTGCTGTCGGGCGGCGAGGTGGCCGCGATGGCGGTGCTCGACGCCGTCACGCGCAAGCTGCCCGGCGCCCTCGGGCGAGACGAGAGCCACCTCGAGGACTCCTTCTCCGAGGCGCTCGGCGGCCGCCCGGAGTATCCGCACTACACCCGACCGGAGGACTTCCGCGGGTGGTCGGTGCCGCCCGTGCTCCTGTCGGGCGACCACGGCGAGGTGGCGCGCTGGCGCGACGAGCAGTCGCACCGGCGGGCCGGTTCGCATTTGTGAGGCCCGGGCGGGGTCGAGTAGCATACGCCGGCTCTTCCGCCGGTTTCGCATGCCCATGACAGTCATCGAGGACATTGAAAAGCGCCAGCTGCGCGAGCTGCCCGAGTTCAAGGCGGGCGACACGCTGCGCGTGCACTTCAAGGTCATCGAGGGGCAGCGGCAGCGGGTGCAGGTGTTCGAGGGCATCTGCATCAAGCGCCAGGGCGCGGGCGTCCGCGAGACGTTCACGGTCCGCAAGCAGTCGTTCGGCGTCGGAGTGGAGCGGACGTTCCCGGTGCACACGCCCAAGATCGAAAAGATCGACGTCGTCTCGATCGGCGACGTGAACCGCGCCAAGCTGTACTACCTCCGCGGCAAGGTCGGCAAGGCCGCGCGGGTGCGCGAGAAGTCGCGCTGACGCCGGCACGGTTCCGGCCC
>JBOHBE010000465.1:0-6944 GCA_050698235.1 Gaiellales bacterium | reverse complement strand
TTTCGGCGAGATCGCGCCCGCGAATCCGTGGCGGGCGATGACGCTCGAGTGGCAGGTCACCTCGCCGCCGCCGATCTTCAACTTCGACGAGCCGCCGCAGATCGTCGGCAGCCCCTACGCGTACGGTGTGCCCGGCGCCCGGCACGCCATCGTCACCGTCCACGCGCCGCCCCAGCCGGAGGAGCTGCCGGTGCCGGTCGCGCTGGCCGTCGCCAGCCGGGAGGAGAGAGAGGCGATCATGAGCGCGCTCAAGCACATCCTGGTCGTGGCCAACCAGACCGTGACGGGCGACCGCCTGATCGCCGCGCTGCGCAGCCGCGCCGCGACCGACCCGGTGCGCGTCACCGTGATCTGCCCGCAGAACGACCCGACCGACGCGTGGGTCGTCGACGAGGCCGACGTCCGGGCGGCGACGCAGGCTCGCCTGGACGGCACGCTCGCGACGCTCCGGCGCGCCGGGATCGAGGCCACCGGCTACGTGGTCGAGCGCGACCCGTACACGGCTGTGATGGACGTCGTCGAGGAGGACCCGCCGTCCGAGATCGTCGTCTCGACGCTGCCGCAGACCCGCTCCGGCTGGCTGCGCCGTGACCTGATCGAGCGGCTGCGCGACGGGACAAAGCTCCCCGTCGAGCACCTCGTCTCCGAGGCTCCGGAGGCGCCCCGCCGATGAGCGCCCACGCCGCCACCGCCGACGGCCACCACGCCGGCGGCGCGTCGGCCTCCGCCTATCACGAGAGCCTGCTCAGGTCGCCGGTCTTCCTGGGGATGGTCATGTTCCTCGGCTCGGAGATCATGCTCTTCGGGTCGTTCTTCACGATCTTCTTCTACATCCGGTTCACGCACACCGCGTGGCCGCCCCCCGGAATCGACCTTCCGGTGGAGGCGACCGGCATCAACACGGCGATCCTGATCTCGTCGTCGTTCACGATGCACTGGGCGCTCGTCTCGATCAAGCGCGACCAGCGCTTCGGGCTCATCGTCGGCCTCTTCCTGACGCTCGCGATGGGGCTCACGTTCCTGAGCCTCCAGGTGCACGAGTACCTGAGCCTCAACTTCACGCCGTCGAACAACGCGTTCGCCTCGGGCTTCTTTTCGCTCACCGGCCTGCACGGCATGCACGTGTTCGTGGGTGCGACGCTTCTCACCATCGCCTTCGTCCGCGCCTGCCGCGGTCACTACTCCGGCGCCGAGCACATCGGCCTCGAGGTCACCGGCCTCTACTGGCACTTCGTCGACGTCGTGTGGATCCTGCTCTACACCGTCGTATATCTCCTATAACGGGGGAACCCAGGGTTCCCCCGTTGGCCCCCTCCTTGAGGGCTTGCGGGCGTTTGGTCGCGCTCGGGCGAAGAGCGCGGTCTTCTCCCGAGCCATGACCCTCGGGAGCGCTCGTTGCGGAACGTCAGTCGGTATCGAGCCGGGACCAGAGCTCGACGTCGTGCCGTCTTCCGAGCAGGATTGCCCGGCCGCGAAAAGTCTCTTCGCTGGTGAACCCGGCCGCACGGGCGACGGCCAGCGATGCCGCGTTGTCAGGCTCGATGTAGAGCTCCGTCCGGGCGATCCCCATGTCGGCGAAAGCGTGTTCGCAAGCGAGGCGGACAGCACGGGTCGCGTAGCCCCTGCGTCGGTGCCCCGCCAGCGTCCAGTACTCGAGGTGGGCGATCGCGTCGTCGCGGAGGCGCAGCTCGCAGCCACCGACCAGCTTCCCGCCTGCCCGGACGGGCCAGGCGCGGACACGCCCCTCGCGCTGCCACCCTCGCTGCCAGCCCAGGATCGCCCGTCGCACTGTCTGCTCAGTGGATTCGCCGGGGTTCCACCCGAAGCGCCGCGCGAACTCGTCATCGTCGCCGGCCAGGTGCGCCCGCCAGTCTGCGGTCCGGAAGGCGTCGAGTGTGATCGTGCCGTCAGTGAGGACGGGTGCTCTCACCCGCGCGTCCGGTCAGTCGAGCTCGCGGTACTCCGCCATGGAGTCCCGCAGCCACAGCCATCCGGCGGCGATCGTGATCATCGCTCCGAGCGTCACCACGGCCAGCCGCCACAGGCGCGAGTCGGGCACGAACCCGAACAGGATGAGCGCGACCCCGATCGACGTGACCAGCGGGAGCGCGGACGGCTCGGGGAGGTGGAAGTCCTCGCGGTCAGCCATAGCGGACGAGGATCCCGATCACCAGCGTGCCGGCGAAGAGCGTCACCGCGACCAGCGCCAGCTTGAGCGCGAGCGTGAGGTTCTTGGTGGCGGTGTCGCGGTCGAGCACGGTCGGAGTTTACGTCAGCCTTGCGCGGTCGAGCCCGATGATGAAGAAGAGCAGCGCGAGGTAGGCGAGCGAGTAGAGAAAGAGGCGCCGGGCGGCGGGCGGCGAGGTGTCGCGGACGAGTCGCACGGCCAGCACGAGGAACTCCGCGCCGAGGATCACGGCTCCCGTCAGGTACACCCACCCGAACGTGCGGTCGGCGAACGGCAGGAGCGAGATCCCGACGAGGAGCAGCGTGTAGAGCAGGATCTGGCGGGCCGTCTCGCGCTCGCCGCGCACGACGGGAAGCATCGGGATGCCCGCGTTCGCGTACTCGCGCTTCGTCAGGATCGCGAGCGCCCAGAAGTGCGGCGGCGTCCACAGGAAGATGATCAGGAACATGAACGCGGCGGGCAGTCCCACGTGGCCCGTCACCGCAGCCCAGCCGACGAGCGGCGGCACGGCGCCCGCCGCACCGCCGATCACGATGTTGAGCGGGGTCCGCCGCTTGAGCCAGTAGGTGTAGACGACCACGTACGTGAACGCGCCCGACAGTGCGAGCGCCGCTGCCACGAGGTTGACGTTGACCGCGAGGACGGCCATCGACGCGATGATGAGCCCCGCGCCGAAGCCGAGCGCGGCCTCCGGGGCGACTCGGCCGCTCGGGAGCGGCCTCCCCGCGGTACGCGTCATCCGGGCGTCGATGTCGCGATCGAGGTAGTGGTTGATCGCGCTCGCGCCGCCCGACGAGAGGCCCAGGCCGAGCAGCGTCCAGACGACCAGGCCCGCGCGGGGCAGGCCGTCGGCCGCGAACGCCATCGCCCCGAAGGCCGTGATCAGGATCAGCAGCATGATCCGCGGCTTCATGAGCGTCAGGTAGTCGGCGATCGAGGTGCGCAACCGGCTCGGCTCCGTGGCGTCGCTCGACCGTACGAGCTCGGGAGCCGGGAGCGTCCGCGCCATCCAGAGGAGCGTAGCCACCGAAAGCCATGTGAGCGAGGCGAGCGACGAGTGCAGCACCTCGAGGACGTCGTTCTCGCCAGCCTCGACGACGGCCACCCCGATCGCCGCCTGTGCCAGGAACAGGCTCGCCATGCCGCGGGCAGCCGCCTCGAGCTGCCACACGCCGGGCCGCAGCCGGCCGGTCTGCCGCCACGTCCAGAGCGCGAGGATCAGCGCGACGCCGGCCCAGATCCGGTGGGTCATGTGGATGACGACGTGATGGTCGATCGACGGCGCGACCGACCCCTTGCACAGCGGGAAGCTCTTGCCGCACGACTCGTGGGAGTCGGTGGTCGCCACCGTGGCGCCGACAAGAAGGAGCCCGAACGTGATCCCCGCGAGCCAGGTGACGAGCCGGACGTAGGCGTCTCGCGGCGGAGACTCCGCCTCGGGGAACGCCAGCCGCACGACGACCAGCAGCACAGCGGCGAGAAGCGCTGCCGCGGCGCCGTAGTGCAGGACGACCGTCCACGAGACGTTGTTCAGGAGGACCGTGACGCCCCCGAGCACGACCTGGAGTCCGAGCAGCGCGAGCGTGATGGTCATCGCCGTCGTGATCCGGCGCTCGCCCCGCCGGAGGCGGTAGACGAGCGCCGCCAGGACCACCAGCGCGACCGAGAGCACCGTGACGATCCAGCGGTGCACCTGTTCGATCAGGGCGTGGTGCCCGCCGGCAACGAGCTGGCCGTGGCACGCGGGCCAGTCAGGGCAGCCGAGGCCGGAGTCCGACACGCGGACGTACGCCCCGACCGTCATGAGCGCCCAGGCCAGCGCCGCGACCAGCGCGGCGAACGTGACCAGGCGCCCGCGCGTCACGTGCGTGCCGCGGCGGCCGCGTCGCGTCGCAGGTCGTCGAGCGGCCGCTCAGAGCGGATCGGCGGGAGGCTGTCGAAGTTGTGCGGCGGCGGCGGCGAGGACGTGTACCACTCAAGCGTGTTGCCGCCCCACGGGTCGGCCGGCGCGATGCGGCCGCCGCGCAGCGATCGCAGGCAGTTGATGAGCACCATCAGGACGCCGGCCGCCAGAATGAACGCCCCGAGCGTCGCGATCTGGTTGTAGATGTTCCAGTCGGGGTTGGCGTACGTGGCGATGCGGCGCGGCATCCCGGAGAGGCCCATCGCGTGCATCGGAAAGAACGTCAGGTTGAAGCCCACGAAGAGCACCCAGAAGCTGCGGATGGCGAGCGATCGGTCGAGCATCCGGCCGGTCATCTTCGGATACCAGTAGTGCAGGCCGCCGAGCACGGCGAACACGGGGATGCTCCCCATCACGTAGTGGAAGTGGGCGACGACGAAGTAGCTGTCCGTGACGTAGAGGTCGAACGGGAAGATCGCGAGCGCGATGCCCGACAGGCCGCCGATCAGGAACACGAGGATGAACCCGGTGGCGAAGAGCATGGGCGGCTCGAACCGGATCTGGCCCATCCACATCGTCCCGATCCAGTTGAAGATCTTGACGCCCGTCGGGACGGCGATCGCGAGCGATGTCAGCATGAACCACACCTGGAGCGGCGTCGACATGCCCACGGCGAACATGTGGTGGCCCCAGACGAGGAAGCCGAGGAACGCGATCGCCACGGTGGCGTACACCAGCGCGCGGTAGCCGAAGAGCGGCTTTCGCGAGAACACCGGCACGATCTCCGAGATCATCCCGAAGCCGGGCAGTGCGACGACGTACACCTCGGGGTGCCCGAAGGCCCAGAAGAGGTGCTGGTAGAGGAGCGGGCCGTAGTGGCCGGCGGCGTAGAACGACGTCCCGTAGTTGCGGTCGAGAAGGAGCATCGTGAGCGCGCCGGAGAGCAGCGGCAGCGCGAGCAGCAGCATGAACGCATAGACGTCGACGGTCCACACGAAGAGCGGCATGCGCGTGAGGCGCATCCCGGGCGCCCGCATGTTGTGGATCGTGCAGATGAAGTTGATGGCCCCGATCACCGAGCTGATCGTGATGATGTGGAGGCCGACGATCCAGAGGTCGATCCCGTGGCCGGGCGACCGGACGGAGAGCGGCGGGTAGGCGGTCCAGCCTGCGTCGGCGGCGCCTCCGCCCCAGACGAAGCCCAGATACATGACGAGGCCGCCGAGGATGAGGAGCCACAGCGACGCCGCGTTCAACCGCGGGAAGGCCATGTCGCGGGCGCCGATCATGAGCGGCACCATGTAATTCCCGAACGCCGCCATGACGGGCACGACGAACAGGAACACCATCGTCGTCCCGTGCATCGTGAAGATGCGGTCGTAGGCGTCGGCCGAGATGACCTGGTTTCCGGCGTGCTCGAGCTGGATCCGCATCGCCAGCGCCATGAGGCCCCCCGACACGAAGAAGAAGAGCGTGGTGATGAGGTAGAGCGCGCCGATGCGCTTGTGGTCGACGGTCGTGACCCACGACCAGAAGCCCGTGCGCGCCGGGGCGTGCCGGCCGGCGGCCGGCGAGGCGACGGCCTCGGTCACCATTCGCGCCTCACTTGAGCCCTCCCGCGTATGACTGCCACTCGGCGGCCGAGACCACCTTCACGGTGATGAACATCGTCGCGTGGCCGACGCCGCAGAACTCGGCGCACTGGCCGTGGTAGACACCGGTCTCGTTGGCCTGGAACCACGTCGTCGTCACCTGGCCGGGGATCGCGTCGATCTTCGGGCCGAGCGAGGCCACCCACCAGTCGTGGACGACGTCCTTCGAGCGGACGAGGAGCTTCACGGGCGTGTCCTCGGGGACGACCAGCGTCGCCGGCGTCGACGGCGCCTTGCCCAGCGCGGCGCCGGAGTTGGCGCCGTACGTGTACGAGAACGAGAACTGCTGGGCGGTGACGTTGACGATCATCGAGTCGGACGGAGCGTCCTTCACGTCGGGCAGCTTGTGGAACGTGTACCCGGCGAGGCCGATCAGGATCAGCACCGGGACGATCGTCCAGCCCCACTCGAGCCTGCTCGAGCCGTGCACCTGCGGCGGGTCGATGGGGCGGCCCGGGCGCGCCCGGAAGCGGATCGCCGAGTAGACGAGCCAGCCGCCGACGAGGATGAAGATGACCATCGTCGTCCCGATGATGGCCCGGTAGAGGTTGTCGATCGCGTGCGACGCGGGCCCGGCGGGCTGCTCCGGGGTGGCCGTGTCGGCCAGCGCCGCGGGCGCCAGCAGTAGGGGTGCTGCGAGGGCCGTGACAACAGCAACGAGCGTGCGCAGTCGGTGGGCGACGGTCACGGCCGGGGGATTCTACTGCGAGTCGCCGCGGTCGTCGGGCTGGCCCGTCTTCGGCTCGTTCGAGCCGCCGGGCGGCGTCGGGGCGGCCCCCTCGGCGAACGCCGCGCCGAGCCCCACAGCCGCCCCCATCGCCTGCGCGGCTCCGGCAGGCAGCAGCAGCAGCTTGTTGGCGTCGCCTGCGGCAACCAGCGGCAGGGTCTCGAGGTACTTGTAGCCGAGCATCGCGCTGGCGTCGATGCCCGACTTGGCAACGGCGTCGAAGATCTGCTGGAGCGCCTCGGCCTCGCCCTCGGCCCGCAGCGCCCGCGCCTGCTTCTCGCCTTGGGCCCGGAGCACGTTCGCCTGCTGGTCGGCCTCGGCGTTCAGGATCGCCGCCTGCCGCATGCCCTCCGCGCGCAGGATCGCCGACTGCTTCTCGCCCTCGGCCGAGAGCACGGCGGCCCGCTTGGCGCGATCGGCGCGCATCTGCTGCTCCATCGCCTCCTGGATCGTGCGGGGCGGGTCGATCGACTT
>JBOHBE010000464.1:0-11780 GCA_050698235.1 Gaiellales bacterium | reverse complement strand
GCGCGGTGTGATGGGCTGCGCTAAGGTATGGCATGTGGACCAATTGCCAGATGGCGCGCCGGTAGCCGCAGCGGCGCCGGGACGGCGATGACCGCGCCGGAGGCACGGCCCGGCGTCGGTCTGGACATGGACGTGGCCGTGGTCGGGGCCGGGTTCTCGGGCCTCTACATGCTGCACCGGCTTCGCGGGCTCGGGCTGCGCGCCCGGGTGTTCTAGCGGGGCGCCGACGTCGGGGGCACCTGGTTCTGGAACAGGTACCCGGGCGCCCGCTGCGACATCGAGAGCGTCGACTACCAGTTCTCGTTCTCGGAGGCGCTCCTCGACGAGTGGGAGTGGACCGAGCGTTACGCGGCGCAGCCCGAGATCCTGCGCTATCTCGACGTCGTGGCCGACCGGCTCGACCTGCGTCGCGACATCGAGCTCGACACGCCGGTGACAGCCGCGCGCTATGACGAGGAGCGCGACCGCTGGCAGGTCACGACCGACCGCGGCGTCGACTACGAGGCCGGCTTCCTGATCCTCGCGGTCGGGAACCTGTCGTCGCCGAAGCACCCCGACTTCCCCGGCCTCGACAGCTTCGAGGGCGAGTGGTACATGACGGCGCGGTGGCCCCAGGAGCCGGTGGTGCTCGACGGCAAGCGGGTAGGCGTCGTCGGGACCGGCTCGACCGGCATCCAGGTGGTCATCGAGGGCGCGCGGAGCGCCCGCGACCTTTGGGTGTTCCAGCGGACGCCGAACTACAGCATGCCGGCCCACAATGGGCCCCTCGACCCGGCGTTCCGGCGTGAGGTCACGCGGGCGTTCGCGGAGCGCCGCCGGATGTGCGAGCTGTCCGAGGCCGGCGTCCCGTTCCCGGCGCCCGAGCATCGCGCGTGTGAGGTCTCGGATGCGGAGCGCCGGCGCATGTACGAGGCGGGCTGGGCGCGCGGCGGCATCAACTCGCTCTCGTACGCCTTCTCCGACTTTCACAGCGATGAGGCCGCGAACGCCACCGGCGCCGAGTTCACGCGAGAGCGGATCCGCGAGATCGTGCGCGACCCCAGCGTGGCGGCCCTCCTCTCGCCGTCGCACCACATCGGCACGCGGCGGACGTGCGTCGACACCGGCTACTACGAGGTCTTCAACCAGGAAAACGTCCACCTGGTCGACGTGCGGCGCTCGCCGATCGAGACGATCACGCCGCACGGGATCCGGACGGCCGACGCCGAGTACGAGCTCGACGTGATCGTCTTCGCGCTCGGCTTCGACGCGATGACCGGCGGATTCCTCGACATCGACATCCGCGGCCGGGGCGGCCTGGAGCTGCGCCAGAAATGGGCCGCAGGCCCGCGCACGTACCTGGGCCTCACCGTCGCCGGCTTCCCCAACATGTTCCTGGTGACGGGCCCCGGCAGCCCGGGTGTCCTGAGCAACATGGTCGTCTCGATCGAGCAGCACGTCGAGTGGCTGGCGGACTGCATCGGGCATCTGCGCGCCGAAGGGCTCGACGTCGTCGAGGCCACACCCGATGCCGAGGACGCGTGGGTCGCTCACGTCAACGAGATCGCCGCCGCGACGCTCTACCCGCAGGCAACCTCCTGGTACGTCGGGGCGAACGTGCCCGGGAAGCCGCGCGTCTTCATGCCGTACGTGGGCGGCTGCGGCCGCTACCGGGCCGAGTGCGATCAGATCGCCCGGGACGGATACCAGGGCTTCCGGCTGAGCCGGGCGCCGCACGCAACCACGACCGCGCAAACAGGAGGTGGGTCATGCCGCTGAAGGGCTACGGCGTCTTACGAGGCAAGGCCGTCGACCGGCGCCGAGAAGGGTCGTCGGACACGCCGCACTTTCAGATCCGGGTGGCCGACTCCGCCGGCGCCGACTTCCGGATCGCCGTCAACGTCAAGTCGCAGTCGGCGCCGTCGGAGCTGCTCTACCTGCTCGATGACGACTTCCAGCATCCAACCACGGCCGGGCTCGAGGCCCTGGGGCCGGGCTGGCACGCCCTCCCCTCAGCCCCGGGCGACGTCAGCCTGGACTACATCCGCGGCAACCTGTTCGACCCGGCGCAGATGCGCGCGCTGCCCGCCGACGCCGCCGGACCCGACAACGATCTCGCCGATGTGCTCGACGGCCACATCACGCGCGCCATCGGCGATCCATCGGCGGATCTGTACGCGTTCGGCCAGCGGTGGGGCCCCGAGGACGGCATCCCGGACAAGGTCTTCGGCTTCGAGCCCGGAAACGGCGTGCACGACATTCACATGAACCAGGGCAACGATCCGACGTTCGCCCGAGACGACGGCGTCTGGCAGGACGGCGGCCTCCTGGTGCACTTCCCGGCGGTGTCGCGCTGGGTCGCGATTTTCCTTGCGTTCCAGAGCCAGGCGTGGCACACCGACGACGCGACCGGCCATGCGATCGCGGGGGCTCCCCCGCCTCCTCCGCCTCCGCCCGCACCTGACACGTCGCCCGCTTCGGACACGACGACCGCCGTCCGCATCGTCGGCGCGATGGTGAACCCGGTCGGACCCGCGCCCGAGCACGAGTCGGTGCTGCTTCTGAACGCGTCGCCCAGCGCGGTCGATCTGACGGGCTGGACGATCGCCGACCGGCTCAAGCGTGCGTGCCCCGTCCCTGCCCAGACCGTGGGCGCGGGCGAAGTGCTCCGGGTGCCGGTGACTGAGCCGGCGCAGCTCAGCAACCAGGGCGGGTTGATCACGCTCCTCGATGCCTCCGGCCTCAAGGTGGCGGGCGTCGCCTACACCGAGAGCGACGCCCGGCGGGAGGGCTGGACGCTCACGTTCTGAGACGCACTCAACAGTTCAGCGACCGCTGAACTGTCACCGCTGTAAGCTGCCGCCATGATCGCAGAGGCAGACATCGCCGCCGTCGGAGCCCTGATCGGCGACCGTGCGCGGGCGTCGATGCTGAACGCGCTCATGAGTGGGGAGGCGATCTCGGCCGGCGAGCTGGCCCGCCTGGGTGGCGTGTCCCCGTCGGGCGCCACCGCTCATCTGCGCCGGCTTCGTGAGGGCGGGCTCGTGGTCGACGAGCCGGCGGGTCGCCAGCGCGTGTTCAGACTCGCGAGTCCCGAGCTGGCCGAGGCGCTCGAGGCGCTGGCGCTCGTTGCGCCTCCCATCCCCGTCCGCGGCCTGCGGGAGGCGAAGGCGGCGGGTGCGATGAAGCGCGCCCGCACGTGTTACGACCACCTGGCCGGCGAGCTCGGCGTCACCGTGACCGACGCGCTGGTGGACCGCGATGTGCTCGCCCGCGACGACGGCAGCGGCTTCGCGGTGACCCGCGCCGGCGACATCTGGCTCGAGGAGCTCGGGCTCGACCTCGGCGCGCTCAGGCGGGCGCGACGCAGCTTCGCCCGCGGATGTGTCGACTGGACCGAGCGCCGCCCGCACCTCGCCGGCTCGCTCGGCGCCGGAATTGCGACCACGTTCTTCGCGCGCGGATGGGTGCGCCGGCGGCCCGGCGGCCGCGCGCTCGCCGTGACCGCAGCGGGCGCGGCATGGCTCGACGACACCCTCGGCATCGGCGGGCTCCACGCGGCATAGGGAAATCCCGGGCGCGACGCAGCACCCGCCTTCATACGCTCAGATCGTTCCTGTTGAGCGTCAGACGGAGGTCACCGTGAATACCACTCCCGCACAGTCGCTATCCGGCCACTCGGTCAGGCGGACGTGGGTTTCGATCGCAGCCGGCGGTGCGCTGGCCTGCGCCCTCGCCCCGCTGCTCCCGATGCTCTCGATCGTCCCCTGGTCGTCGGCCATCGCCAACGCCCCGACGGTCGCCCTCGTCCTGGCCGTTGCGGCTCTGATCGGGGCCCGGGGCCAGGAGGCGAGGTGGCAACGGCTGACGGCCGGCGTCGCACTCGGGATCGTCGCTGTCTTGGCGGTCATGTTCGTGGCCTGGGGCCTGGCCCTCCGCTACGGCTGACCGCGATCAGCGGGAAGAACGGTGCCCGTGAGTCCGTCCTGTGGGCATGGAGGCCCGAGTCTGGATCGGAACGAAGGGGCGGTTCAACCCGCTGCAGGAGTTCGAGGAAGGGCTCCTGAGTCTCGACGGCGGCGGGCTCACGTTCCGCGGGGCGGGCGAGCCGGTTTCGATGAGCCTGTCGGAGGTCGACCTCGACTTCCCCGTTTCGATGACGGGAACCGGATTCGCCATGACCGTGCGAGGCGCCAAGTCGTATGTGTGGTTCTACGACCCGTTCGCCGGGCGCAGCACACTCACCGAGAGCGGCGACCAGGACGACGCGATGAAGGACGGCGCCAAGAGCTGGTTCAAGGGCCGCAGGGCTGCCAAGCCCTGGTTGAAGGCGCTGCGCTCACCGACCGGCTGACGGGCCGGGCTCCACCGGATCCGAGTTGGCGAGCGGAGGCCCGACCACGTCCATGCCGACGGCCTCGCCGAGGCGGCGGAACGCGTCCTTCGCCGAGTCGCTGCCGGCGTGCTCGGAGAAGCGCTCGAAGAATCCCTCCATGCCAGACGGGGCGAACACGACGAACAGCCGGCCCGGCTCGGACCCGATGTTCTGCCACGTGTGGCGTGCGCCCCGAGGCACCAGCATCAGCGCCCCGGCAGGTGCCTCGTGGATCAGGTCTCCCAGGCGGAACCGGAAAGCCCCGTCGAGCACGAGAATCAGCTCGTCCTCGTTCGCATGGACGTGCAGCGGCGGACCCTCCCCGGGCGCAGCCGTCGACTCAAGCGCGGTCAACGCTCCCGCGGTGTCCTGCCCGCGGACCTTCAGCACCAACGGGCCGCCGACCGGGTTCTGGACGGAAAGCCCCTCTCCGGGCCGCAGGAACACGCCCTTCGTTCCTGCGGCCATGTCAGCGTCACGGTCGGTCATCGGCTTCTACGACGGCTGGACGACGATGAGCGAGTTGCCGTCGGGGTCGCGCACCCAGAACATCGGGGGCACCGGGTCGCCGTACCGGGCGATCTCCTCGTCGACGTCGACGCCGGCGGCCTTCAGCGCAGCGTGATCGGCCTCCAGGTCTGACGTGTCGAGGCAGATGCCGGTCTGGACGCCGCCCGCCGGCTGGCCCGGCGGCGGAGGTGCGATCGCGATCGTCGTCTTCGCGTCCGCCACGGCGACCTCGACCCAGCGCATGTCGGGACCCATCGGGATGTCGACGACCTTCTCGAAGCCGAGCGTGTCGACGTAGAAGTCGATCGCGCGGTCGGTGTCGGCGACGGTCACGCAGACGCGGCCCACCGCGTTGATGTTGAGCTTGGTGTTCACCTTCGACATCGTGTCCTCCTTGGGGTCGGGTTCACAGGCTTAGACCGCGTCGAGGCCGAGGACTCATCGGTTGCTCTAGACGATCCAGGGGATGAACCGGCGCGGCGTCGCCTGACGGTAGGCGGGGTAGTCCGGGTAGCGCTCGGCGAGCCAGGCCTCCTCGCGGATCGACTTCAGCCAGAACACGACCGCGAGCAGCGCCGTGGGCAGGAAAACCAGCGGCGAGCGGTGCAGCGACAGCCCGACGCCGGCGATGAGCAGAGCGCCGTACACCGGATGCCGGGCGTGCGCGTAGATGCCCGTGCGGCGAAGCGTCGACTGGGAGCGCGGCCGCGGGAACGGGGTGAACGCGCTACCGAGGGCGATCCGGCAGACGATGAACATCCCGGCGCCGACCGCTTCGAGCACGAACCCGGCGATGCGGAGCCAGGGCTCGGTGCCGTCGGGCCAGGCGGGGCCGTCGATCGCGCAGACGGCGGCGGCGAGGATGACCGCAGACTGGATGACGACCCAGCCTCCACCGCGCCGTCCCAGCGCAGGCGGGAGCCAGACGCCGCTCAACCGGTTGCGAGCTCGGCGGCCACGGCGCGCACAGCCGCGTCCGTTATCCGATCGAGCGCGGCGTCGTCCGCCGACGGCCACGTCGACAGCTTCGCCACCACCATCTCGGAGGGCGGATGGACAAACACGTGCTGCCCGTTGATCCCGTGTCCGGCGTAGAACGGGATCGAGGGATCCATGACCCACCACTTGTTTCGGTAGAAGCCACCCAGATGGTTGCCGCCATAGCTCGCCGCGAACGCCTCGCGACTGTCCTCGCCGCCGGCGAGCGTGTCGGCGACCCACGCCTCGGGGACGACCCCTCCACCGCCCTCAAGCCAGACAAGCCCGAACCGGGCGAGGTCGCGCAGGGTGGCGCAGACGCCGCCGTCGGCCATCGCGTTGCCGTGCCCGTCGACGGTGATCTCGGCGTCGAATTCGGCGCCCATCGGCCCCCACAGCTCCCGTGTGACGAGGTCGGCCAGCCGGGCCTCGCCGCTCCGCTCGACCACCCACCCGAGCATGTCCGTCAGGACCGAGCGATAGTCGAACGCGCCGCCGTGGGGGCGGTCGTTCACGAGGCCCGCCATATAGGTGCATGCATCGTCGGGCAGCCCGGCATCGACGCGCGGCCGCCACAGGTAGATCTGCTCGTAGACACGCACGTCGGCCGTCGGGTCGGCGTACTCCTCGTTGAACCGCGTCCCGGCACGCATGTCGAGCAGGTGGCGCACGGTCGCGCCGTCCCACGACGTGCCGGCGAGCTCGGGGAGCACCGACGTCACCGCTGCCTCCGGGTCGAGCAACCCTCGGCCGGCGAGGATGCCCACGACGGTGGCGGTGATCGACTTCGACACCGACATCAGGAGGTGCGTCCCCGACGGAGAGAGCCCGTTTCGGTAGAGCTCGGTGACAATCTGGCCCCGGTGTAGCACGAGGAAGCCGTCGGTGTAGGTCGCGTCGAGCGCCTCCCCGAGTGTCCACGTCCGGCCCTCGGCCTCGAAGGCGACGCCCGCCAGGTCGCGCTGGTCGCGCGGCAGCTCCCGCGGGCTCGAAGCGCGCTCGATCCGCGCGGTGGGGATCAGCTCGCGCACGTGCTGGAAGCCCCACCGGTTGAACGGCGGGTCCTGCCAGTTGGCCAGCGTCACGAGGCCGCCCGGGGCCGGCGGAGCCCCGTCCATCAGGCCCAGGTCGGCGGCCGTGGGCGGTGGCGGCTGGGCTGGCACAGGCGGACGTTACCCGTGCGGGCGCCCACGCGCCCGCGCTTCGATAAGAATCCAGGTCGTGCCGAGACAGCACGCCGTCTTCCTCGGCGGCCCGGGCGTTCGGTACGAGGAGCGCCCGCCACCGCCGCAGCTCGCACCGTGGGTCGCCGTGTGCTGGCGGATCGTGACCGAGGTCGATTTCGATCTGCGGATCCCTCCCGACGGGTGCATGGATCTGATTCGCGGCGACGTCGTGGGATCGTTCTCGAGCACCGGCATCGCGCGCCTGCCGGCGGGGAGCGTCTCGCGCGGCATCCGCTTCCACCCCGGCGGCCTCCCGGCGCTGTGCGGCGTTCCGGCGACCGAGCTCGTCGACCTGCGCCTCCCGATCGGCGACGTCCTGCCGCGGTTTCGGTCGCTCGAGCGGCTGGCGCGCGACGCCCCGCCGCCCGACCCGCTCGCACGCGCCGTCTGGGCGTCCCGGGACGTCCGAGACGTCGCCCGAGACAGCGGCTACAGCGCGCGCCAGCTTCGGCGCCGAGTGCTGGCGGCCACGGGTCACAGCCCGAAACGGCTCATGCGGATCGCCCGGATGCAGCGGCTCCTCCTCGACGGCCGGGGCGAGAGCTGGGCGCGTGCCGCCGTCGAGCACGGCTACTACGACGAGGCGCACATGGCCAACGACGTGCGTGAGCTCGTCGGCGCGACGCCGCATGCGCTGCTCGGGGATGGCCGTTTTCTCCAAGCGACGAGGCACCCCGTCGCCCTAGCCTCCTGACGAACGCAACGTCCAGCAAGGAGAGAGCCACATGAACGTCCTGTTTGTCGCCAGCGTCGCCGTCGTCGCATCTGATCCGCCGAGAAGCCGGGAGCTCTACGTCGATGCGCTCGGCCTGCCGCTCGAGGGCGGTGACGGCGACGAGTACGTCCACAGCGAGAAGATCGACGGCAGCAAGCACTTCGGCGTCTGGCCGTTGTCGCAGGCGGCGCATGCCTGCTTCGGGGTCGACGAGTGGCCCGATGACCGGCCGGTGCCGCAGGTCAGCCTCGAGTTCGAGGTCGAGGACGCCGCCGCCGTCGCCGCGGCCGCCCAGGAGCTCGAGGAGAAGGGGTTCCAGCTCGCGCACGGCGCGCGGGAGGAGCCGTGGGGTCAGACTGTCGCCCGGCTGCTCTCGATCGAAGGCTCGATCGTCGGCATCTCGTATGCCCCGTGGCTCCACGCATCGCCGTGAATCCGCGGCATCGCTCAGGAGTCGTCGCGAAGGGCCGCAAGCGCCCGGTCGAGGTCGGACCCGGCTGCCTCTGGGTCACGCGCCGTCCGCCGGTAGACCTCCGCGGCCGCTTCGTGGAACTCGCCGGGCAGGCCGGCGGCGCCGAACGTCCGCGCGATCTCGTCCATCTCGGCGATCCAGCGCCAGCCCTTGGCGAGCGCGGAGCGCGCCGCGGCGTCGGATTGCGGCTCCAGGCCAGGCAGTGACATGCGCCATTCCTCGAGCAACGCCTCCTCGACCCCGTCGGCCCGGGCGAGCGCACGCGTGGCGAGAAGTAGCGCCGCGCTGCCCTTCGTCCAGGCGGCGTAGGCCATCTTGACGGCCGACGCCGCGCCGGGCTCTGCCGATACAACCCGAGCGTCGACGATCGTGCCGTCGAAGCCCGCAGCGACCGAGGCCGCCTCGGCTCCCGAGAGGTAGAGCCGGGTCGTGCCGGACTCCTCGGGTGGCGGACCGACGATCCCGCCGTCGACGAATCGCGACACCGAGGCGCCGATTCGCCGCGCCGTCTCGGGCGACACGGCGTTGGCATCCACATAGATGCCGGCGAAGCCGACGGCTTGCCGTGCGACCTCGGCCGCGGCGTGCGGCGGGCACACCGAGAGCACGACGTCGCACCGGCGGCACAGATCAGCGATGTGGCCCGCATCCTCCAACCCCGCGCGCTCGGCCCGCTCCCTCGTCGCGGCACTCCGCCCATCCGAGGCCCACATGACCGGCTCGCCCCCGGCGACCAGCGCCGCGCCGATCGCGGCGCCCATCTCGCCCGGATGGAGCAGCCCGACCGCCAAGGCTACTGAAGCTCGGTCTCGCTGACCACGCGGCGATGCTAACAGCCCGCGCTACGATCAACCCCGTGCCGAAGAGCTTCACGATCGTGAATCTGAAGGAGATCGACGACTCCGTCAGCGGCCGGGTGCCCGGCATCGAGGGCCGCTTCGGGCGCAGCCATCTCGAGTCCGAGCACCTCGGGATCAGCCACTTCCGCTACGCGCCGGGCACGCGCGTATCCACGGGGCACCATCACCGCGAGCAGGAGGAGGCGTACGTCGTCATCGCCGGCTCGGGCCGGATCAAGCTCGACGACGAGATCCACGAGCTGCGGCAGTGGGACGTCGTCCGCATGAGCCCCTCGGTCGTCCGCGCCCTCGAGGCCGGCGACGACGGGCTCGAGTACATCGCCATCGGCTCCGACCGCCCCGAGGGCGGCGACGGCGTGCAGCTCCCGATCGAGTGGGGCGACTGAGCTCAGCGCGCGAGGGACGGCTCCTTGCGGAGGTGTGGGCCGTGTCGTAGCGTTGGCCCCTCTTGGGGCAGCACCGGGCACGCGCGTCGACCGCCTTCGCACTCTGGCCGGTGCTCGCGGTCGTCGGGGTCAAGTGTCTCGTGACCCTGTCCGTCGCGGGCCGCTACGGCTGGCACCGCGACGAGCTCTACTACGCCGTCGCCGGCCTTCACCTCCAGGGCGGGTACGTCGAGTTCCCGCCGGTGACGGCGCTCCTCTCCGCATTCGCCCGCGAGCTCTTCGGCTGGTCGCTTGTCGGGTTCCGGGCGTTCACGATCCTCGCGAGCGCGGGGACGGTGGTCGTCGGAGCGCTCGTCGCGCGCGAGCTCGGTGGGAATCGCCGTGCACAGACGCTCGCGGCGATCCTGGTCGCGTTCTCGCCCGGGATGATCGCCACCAACTGGCTCTTCCAGCCGGTCGCGTTCGATCAGCTGACGACGATGGTCGTGCTCTGGCTGGCGCTGCGGCTCGCACTCGGCCGCGGGTCGTGGGTCCTGCTCGGAGTCGCCGCCGGCGTCGGGCTCGAGACGAAGTACACGCTGGCCATCGTCCTCGTGCTGCTGATCGCGACGTTCCTGGTGTGGCGGCGCGACGTGCTGCTGACGTGGGGCTTCCCGCTGGCGGTCGGAATCGCCGCCGTGCTGATGATCCCGAACCTCGTCTGGGAGGCCGGCCACGGCTGGGCGAGCGTGCACTTCTTCGTGAGCCCGCCTGCGAGCGCCAGCAACGAGACACGGCCGCAGTTCATCATCGACCTTCTCCTGGTCGCCGCCGTCGCCGTTCCCGTCGCTATCGCCGGCGTGATGTCACTCATCCGCGACCGCTCCCTCCGTCCCCTCGGATGGACGGTGGTCGGCACCGTCGTCGCGTACTTCGTCCTCGGCGGCAAGTCGTACTACGCGCTGCCCGTCGTCGCGTTTGCGCTCGCCGTCGGCGCGCTTCCCCTCAACCACTGGCTGACGCCCCGGCGTGTCTGGACCGCCGGTGGCGCATTCATCCTCCTCGACGTGCTGTTCCTGCCGATCCTTCTGCCCGTCCTGCCGCTCCAGACGGCGGAGGCGCACGGGATCGTCTCGGCGCGCAGCGACTATCAGGCAGAGATCGGCTGGCCCGCGTTCGTGCGCCAGGTGGAGCGGCTGGCGGGAGGCGCGGACGTGATCGTGACGGCCAACTACGGCGAGGCGGGCGCGCTCAAGCTGTTCGGCCGGGGCCTGCCCCCGGTGGCATCGGGCGACGTGACGATGCGCTACTGGCGTCCGACGGCGACGGGCCGCGAGGCGCTCGTGATCGGCTACACGAGCCGGACCGCGACCTTCTGCACGGACTACCGCGTCGTCGCGCGCATCGCGACCGCCCACAGCGACGAGCGCGGCAACGAGATCGCCCGCTGCACGCTGCGCGGAACGCTCAACGGCGTCTGGCCGCTGATCGTCGCGAGCTCAGGCTAGGCGCGCCGCTACTCGCTGAGGCGGTCGAGCCCGCCCGACGAGCCCCCGAGACGGCGAGCCGCCCGGTTGTCGGCGGTCAGGCCCTCCATGTCTCCCGACCACGTCTCCTGCTCCATGCGAGAGTCGCCGGATCCATGTTCCTCGGCCCGCGCGAGCGCCTCGGCGTCCTTCTCCTCGCGCCTCTTCGAAAACCAGTCAAGTAGTCCCATGCCGACCAGTCTACTCCCGCAGGCCGGACGCGGCCTGGAGGCGGGCCGACGCCTGCTCGCGGTCGACGCCGATCGTCCGCAGCAGGTCGACGGTGATCGACCGCACCTGCGAGACGATCACGACGTGCTTCATCGTCGGCTCCGCCCCGAGCGAGGCCGAGGCGATCGCCGACGCCGACATGGCATGCTCGACCAGACCGGTCTGGTCGGCGCCGCCGGCGATGGCCCCGGCGAGGAGTGCCGTCGCGTCCGCGAGCTCGCGCACGGCGGTGGCGACCGCCGGGGGCAACGGCGCCTCGCGCTCCAGTGCCGCGCGGGCGGCTCTGGAGAGCACACGCGTGTTTCTGAGCGCGTAGTCCACGTGAGGGGCGGCCGCGGCGTAGAGCTCGATGAGCGACGCGCTCGGCCGCTGCACCGGCGCGATGGTGGCGGCCTCCTCGGCCTCCTGCAGCAGCTTGTCGAAGCGATCGCCCAGGTGCGGGGTGGCGTTCGCACGGTGCAGCGAGTAGGTGGCCCCGGCCGCGTCGCCGCGCTCGATCGCGCCGGCCAGGTCGCCCAGGATCTCGGCGAGCGCGGCGGCCAG
>JBOHBE010000463.1:0-3777 GCA_050698235.1 Gaiellales bacterium | reverse complement strand
GAGGCCGAGACGAGCGTGTCGATCACGAACGCATGGCTGCCCCCGTCCCACGCCACGTTCACGAACCCGACCAGGTCGCCGCCGTTGCGCGCCGTGACCCAGCCGAGGCTGTGCCGCTCGACCTGCCCACGCCAGTCCCAGTCGAGCAGGCCGTGCTCGAAGCCCTCGGCGTGGAGCTCGTTCAGCTCGGCGCTCGAGAACAGGCCACGCCAGGCGTAGGCGACGTCCACTACGTGAGCGGGCGGGTGACGGCGCCCTCGCTGGCGCTCGAGACGAGCGAGGCGTACTTGGCGAAGACGCCCGTGGTGTAGGCGGGCGCCGGCGGCTTCCAGTCGCGCAGGCGAGCGGCGATCTCGTCGTCGGAGAGCTCGACGCGGAGCTCGCGCGCCTCGATGTCGAACTCGACGATGTCGCCCTCGTGGACGATCGCGATCGGGCCGCCCCGGGCAGCCTCGGGCGTCACGTGACCGGCCATCAGGCCGTGCGTGGCGCCGGAGAAGCGGCCGTCTGTGATCAGGGCAACGTCCTCGCCGAGTCCCTCGCCCACGATGGCTGCAGTGACGTGCAGCATCTCGCGCATCCCCGGCCCGCCGGCGGGCCCTTCGTAGCGGATGACGACGACGTCCCCCGCCTTGATCGCCCCGGCCTTGACCGCGGCGAAGCAGTCCTCTTCGCGCTCGAACACCCTCGCCGGGCCGCGATGGCTGACCCGCTCGTGGCCGGCGAGCTTCACAACGCAGCCCTCGGGCGAGAGGTTGCCGCGGAGGATCGCGAGGCCGCCGGTCTCCTTGAGCGGTGTCTCGATCGGGACGACGACGGGCTGGCCCGGCGTCTCGACGACGTCGTCGGCCACCTGGCCCAGCGTGCGGCCGTCGACATTCCGCTCGCCGGCGTGGACGAGCTCGCGTTTTCGCAGCTCGCGAGCCACAAGCGCGACGCCACCCGCGTCGAACATGTCGGTGGCCACGTACTTCCCGCCCGGCTTCAGGCTCGCGACGATCGGGGTTCGCGCCGCGATCGAGTCGAACTCGTCGATCGAGAACGGGATGCCGAGCTCGTGGGCGATCGCGAGCAGGTGCAGCACTCCGTTCGTCGAGCCGCCGCTCGCCGCAACCGACGCCGCGGCGTTCTCGATCGCCTCGCGGGTGATGATGTGCGACGGGCGCACGTCGTCACGGACGAGCTGCATCACGAGCTTGCCGCACTCCTCGGCGGCGTCGCCCTTCGTCCGGTTGAGCGCGGGGATGCCGTTCATCCCGGCCGGGCTGATCCCGAGGAACTCGAGCGCCATCGACATCGTGTTCGCGGTGAACTGACCGCCGCACGCGCCCGCGCCTGGGCAGGCGGCCGACTCGACCTCGTGCAACTCCGCGCCATCGATCTTGCCCGCGGCGTGCGCGCCGACCGCCTCGAAGACGTCCTGGATGGTGATGTCGCGGCCCCGGAACGTTCCCGGCGCGATCGAGCCGTTGTAGAGCGCGAGGCCCGGGATGTCGAGCCGGCACAGCGCCATCACCCCGGCCGGGATCGTCTTGTCGCAGCCGACGATGCAGACCAGGCCGTCGAACAGGTGGCCACGAGCGACGAGCTCGATCGAGTCGGTGATGACCTCGCGCGAGATCAGCGACGCCTTCATCCCCTCGGTGCCCATCGAGACCCCGTCGGACACCGACACCGTGTTGAACTCCATCGGCGTGCCGCCGGCCGCGCGGATCCCGGCCTTGACGCGCTGCGCCAGCTCGCGCTGGTTGAAGTTGCACGGCATGGTCTCGATCCAGGTGGTCGCGACGCCGACGATCGGCCGGGCCAGGTCGTCGTCGGTGAAGCCGATCGCCTTCAGCATCGCCCGCGCCGGCGCCCGGTCGGGGCCATCGGTCAGCGCCGCCGAGTGGCGCTTGGCGGGGTCAGATGGGCGGTCGTAGGGGTTCTGCGTCACGCCTGCGTCTCGAGCTCGACGTGGATCCCCCACGCCCGGCCCGATGCGAAGAGCTCGTCCGGGTCGACCTCGCCGACCTCGCCGATCACATGCGACTCGGGCCGCTCGGTCGTGCAGCCCCACACCATCCGCCGCGGAGGCGGACGCTCGTCGACGAGGAGGTGGTCGCCGCGCTCACGCGCAGCCTCGGCCTCCTCGGCGGCAGGGCCCTCTGCATATCCCTTCCCCATTCGTGCGAGCCTACCACCATGGCAATCCTCAGCTATTCGGCAATCGCCTCGCTCGACGGCTACGTCGCCGACGCGAGCGGCAACTTCGACTGGGCCGCGCCCGACGAGGAGGTGCACGCGTTCGTGAACGACCTCGAGCGGCCGGTCGGCACCTACCTCTACGGACGCCGGATGTACGAGACGATGGCCGTCTGGGACACGATGGCTCTGGCGGATGAGCCGGACGTCATGCGCGACTTCGCTGAGCTCTGGCGGGCGGCCGACAAGGTCGTCTACTCGACGACGCTCGCCGACGTTTCGACCGACCGCACGCGGCTGGAGCGCGTGTTCGACGCCGACGCCGTGCGCGAGATGAAGGCCGGCGCGGCGCGCGACATCGGCGTGGGCGGCGCTGGACTCGCCGCCGCCGCGCTCCGGGCCGGGGTCGTCGACGAGCTGCACCTCCTCATCACGCCCGTCGTCGTCGGCGGCGGAACCAGGTCCCTCCCGGAGGATCTCCGCCTGGAGCTCGACCTGCTCGACGAGCGGCGGTTCGGCAACGGCACGATCTACCTGCGTTACACGGCTAGTTCGTGACCTGCTTGCAGTTGACGTGGGCGTTCAGGCAGGCGCCCACGAGGAGCTGCAGCCGGCCGGGATCGAACGCATCGAAGAAGTCGAAGTGGAGCGTCGTGTATGGGCCGCTGGAGAGCGTCAGCCCGTCCGGAACCATGATGCCGAGGTGAAACCGCGCCGTGAGCCGAATCAGCTTGTGGGTATACGGCTTGCGGCACGGTGGATAGGTCACATCCGCGGGTGCGAGGCCGGTCCCATCCCAGCAGCTCGGGAAGAAGGCTCGCTCCACGACGCCGTTCCCGTGCCCCACGGCCGCGTTGTACGGCGTGCAGTCATACGGATGGTCGAGCACCGGTGAATGGATCACACCGGCCGTGTCGTTGTCACAGGCCCAGCCCACGCGCGCCGTGCTCTGGGGCACCATCGAGTCGTGGTCCCCGGCGATCATCTGCAATCCCAGAGGAATCGTCTCGACGTTCTGATTGGCCGGTGCCTCCCAGTACGTGATCACCCTGATCGGCCGCAGCGGCACACCGTTGATGAGCGTCGTGGGAACCCAGTAGCCGCTCGGGTCGGTGGGGGTCTTGCAGGTCGTGGCCTGGCCCACCATCGTGTCGACCGTCGAGAACGCGTCCTCCGTGACGTTGCCATAGAAATCATGCATGTGGCTCGCGCCGGGCTGACCGAAGTGCACGATCGGATCATCGGCCAGCGAATGGCTGTAGGAACACCGGATGACGAACCGCCCCGACCGCCGCCCGAGCGTGCGCCGGGAACACAAACGCCACCGCCCCCAGCACGACGAGAGCTACCAGGGCCTTGCGCATTCTCCGCCCTCCTTGCCCACGAGAAGAACCTACACGATCACCCAGAATCTGTAAAGCCGGCGGCCCCCTCGCGGTGTCAGAGGGCGTGTCTCAGAACCGCGATAAGCTCGTCTCGGTCGGGAGGAGGTGTGAGCGCGCCGAGCTCCGGGCGCTCGAGCGCGGCGTCGGCAGCGGCGGGGAGGGCGGCCTCGTCGAGGCCGAGGCTGGCTCCGCCGGCGAGCGCCGAGAC
>JBOHBE010000462.1:0-1608 GCA_050698235.1 Gaiellales bacterium | reverse complement strand
CATGGCGGGTCCGAGCGAGTTTCGGATCATCGGCACGCTGCGCGAGTGGGACATCATGGATCGCCTGGGAGAGATCTCGGTACCGACGCTCGTGAGTGGCGGCGAGTACGACGAGTGCCGCCCGTCGCACCTGCGCGAGATCCACGAGCGCATCCCCGGAAGCCGGCTCGAAGTCATCCCGGACGGCTCGCACCTGTGCTTCGCGGAGCATCCCGAGGTCTACATGCCGATGCTCCGCTCGTTCCTCGCCGCCCACGAATAGCGCAACAACGGGGTCAGAGCCCAATGTTGCGTGCGTGCAAAACGGGGTCAGGCACGAATTTTTCAGCAGGCGACGCCCAGGATGTGAGGCGCGGCCGTGATCGTGAGCAGCGACGACGACTGAAAGCCGCGCTCGATCCAGTCGAACTCGAAGCCGGCTGCGCGGATCGCGGCCTCCGTATCGCGCGTCGTCCGGCAGCCGCCGAGCGACCGCGTCCAGAAGAGCGAGTCGACCGCGTGCTGCACCGCCCGGAACGGCGCGTGGGGAGACCGGACGTGCTCATACACGCGAAGCTCGCCGCCGGGCGCGAGGACGCGGCGAATCTCCCGAAGCGCGTCGGCCGGGTCGGGGACGCTGCACAGCACCCAGATGGCGACGACCGCGTCGTATGCGCCGTCTGCGGCCGGCAGCCGCTCGGCGAACCCCTCGGCGACCTCGATCGGCACCGCCACCTCCGCCGCACGCTCCCGGGCGGCGGCGCGTGCCGTGGGGTCAGGCTCGACCGCTAGCACCGCCTCGACCTCCGGCCCGTAGTGCTCGAACGCGCTCCCCTGGCCGCAGCCGATCTCGACCACCCGTCCGCTCAGCCCGCTCAGGAGCCGCCGCCGGAGCGCCGCGGAGCCCTCGTCAGGATGGCGCTCCTCACGCCGTTCGAGCAGCCGCGCGAACCGCGACTGGCCAGGCCCGTAGAGAGCCGTCAGCCCTTGTCCCTCAGGGTCGGGAACAGGATCACCTCGCGGATCGAGCGGACGCCTGTGAGCGCCATCAGAAGCCGGTCGATGCCGATCCCGACGCCGACCGTCGGCGGCATGCCGTACTCGAGCGCCAGCACGTAGTCGTCGTCGGCCTGGCCGAGCGTCTCGAAACGAGCCCGCTGGTCCTCGGGGTCGTTCAGCTCGGTGTAACCGTTCCCGAGCTCCATCCCGACGCAGAACGCCTCGAACCGCTCGACGACGCTGGGATCCGCGGGTGAGCGCTTGGCGAGCGGTGAGAGCTCGACCGGGTAGTCGATGAGGAACGTCGGCCGCTCGATGGCCGGCTCGACGAAGTGCGAGAGGAGGTGGTCGACCGCGTCGGCTCAGGTCTCGTCCGCAGTCGTGTCGATCTCGGCCGCCCGCATGTGGGCGACGAGCCGGTCGCGATCGCGGTCGGCCATCGGGTCGATGCCCGCATGCTCGTGGATCGCGTCGCGCAGCGGGATCCGCGGCCAGGGCGGCGTGAGGTCGATCTGGCTGCCGGCAGCGGCCCCCGCCGCCGCAACGACGCGCTCGACCCGCTCCATCCCCACCTCGTAGTCGCCGTAGGCCTCGTACCACTCGAGCATCGTGAACTCGGGGTTGTGCTTG
>JBOHBE010000461.1:0-11057 GCA_050698235.1 Gaiellales bacterium | reverse complement strand
CCCCGGAGCGGTCCCCTACGGCCGCCTTGAGTGGGCGTGCGCCTCCACGTCGGGCGCGTCGTCCGACGCCTTGTCCTCCGGCTCTTTCAAGCCGTCGTCTGCGGCGCTCTTGGCCTTATGCGCCTCGACGTCAGGCTCTTCGGATCGCTTCGCGCGATCTCGTTCGTCCGGTCCCATAGGAGCTCCTCCTTGTAGGGATAGGGATGCTCACCAGACGCTGAACATCGCCGGAATCTTCCCATACATCCATCGAAGTTGGGAAGATCGCGGTGTGCGGACGTACCTGCGACCGATCGCGCTGGTGTTCATGAACGCACAGCTTCGGCGCCTCCAGCTGGCGTGGGCAGCGTCGATGCTCGGTACGTGCGCCTACCTCGTCGCCCTCGCCGTCGTTGCGTTCCGGTCAGGCGGCGCCGCAGCGGTCGGGTTCATCATGCTCGCGCGCATGGTTGCGGCCGCGGTCGCGTCTCCCCCGCTCGCCGCGTTCGCAGACCGCTTCCCGCGACGCCGCGTGATGGCGATCACCGACCTCGTGAGGGCCGTGCTCACCGCGGCCATGGCAGGCCTCGCCGAAGCCCACGCCCCGGTCCTCACCGTCTACGTCTTGGCGGTTGCCATCTCCGTCGTGGGGACACCGTTCCGCCCGGCGCAGGCCGCACTCACACCGGCGCTCGCAGCGACCCCCGAGGAGCTCACGGCGTCCAACGCGGTCGCGGGCACCATTGAGAGCGCGAGCATCTTCCTGGGGCCCGGCTTGGGCGGGATCGTCCTCGCGGTGAGTGGGACACCCGCCGTCTTCCTTGTGTGCGTCCTGGCGTTCGGCTGGTCGGCCTGGCTCGTCTTGCGATTGACCGAACCACCGCGAGCGGTCAGTGGAGAGGTCACGGAGGGGGCGGCCGAGGCCGCGGCCGGCGTTCTTGGCGGATTCCGGACGCTCGCGGCGTCGCGGGCTCTGCTCGCGGTCACAATCACCTACGGCGCACAGGCGATCGTCGCAGGCGCCCTCACGGTCTTTGCGGTCGTCCTCGCGATCGACGTCCTCCACATGGGGAACGCCGGGGTTGGCTACCTCGATTGCGCATTCGGAATCGGCGGAGTTCTGGGCGGGCTCGCAGCGGTTGGATTGGCGGGCTCGCGCCGACTGGCGGCCGCGTTTGCCGTGGGCGTGCTCGCGTGGGGCGTGGGCGTCGCCCTGCTCGGCGTCACCACGACGACGGTCGTCGCGCTGGTGCTCCTGGCCGGTATCGGCGCCGGGAACACCGTGGTCGACGTCGCCGCGGTGACGCTGCTCCAGCGCTCTGCCGACGACGCCGTCCTGGGCCGCGTCTTCGGCGTGCTCGAGACCGTGCTCCTGTCGTCGCTGGGGCTCGGCTCGATCCTCGCGCCGCTCGCGATCCACGTGCTGGGCATCCGGGCGGCCCTGATCTCGACCGGGCTCGTGCTGCCGGTCGTCGTCGTCGCGTTCTCGCGCTCTCTCGTCGCACTCGACCGGCCCGACCCTGCGATCGCCGATCGGGCGACGCTGCTTCGCGCCCACCCGATCTTCCAGCCCCTGGCCGAGGGCACGCTCGAGCAGCTCGCCCGGGCGCTCGAGCCGGTCGACGCCCCCGCCGGGACCGAGCTCATCCGCCAAGGTGATCACGGCGACCGCGTGTATATCGTCGTCTCGGGCCAGCTCGAGGTCGAGGTGGACGGACGCGCAGGAAAGGGCCTCGGGGCGGGCGACGTCTTCGGCGAGATCGCCCTCCTTCGCGACGTGCCCCGCACTGCCACCGTCCGGGCGGCGACTGCCGCCGAGGTGCTCACCCTCGGGCGCGACGAGTTCCTGGCCGCCGTGACCGGGCACCCGACGAGTGCCGCCGAGGCGGACCTGGTCGTGGCCACCCGGCTCGCCGCGCTGCGCCCGGGCATCGTCAAGGCCTGAGCGACGTTCCGCGCTGAATGTCATCCCCACAGGGGTGCAGACACCGACCCAACACGCGGGTACACTGCGGGGAAGGATGGCGATCGCCCGCGAAGCCACGCCGGTCTCTTCGGCGGCGGACATCAAGGATGCGGACCTCGACCGCGAGGATCTCCTCCAGATCTACCGCAACATGCTCGTGACCCGCGGGATCGAGGAGCGCGGCCACATCCTCTACCGCCAGGGGAAGATCCCAGGGAGCTTCTACACGGGGCGCGGCAACGAAGGGGCGTCGGTCGGCGTCGCCACCGCGATGCGCCCCGACGACGTCGGCACGCCGATCCAGCGCGACATGGGCGTCCACGTCACGCGCGGCACCGAAGCGTGGCGGATCTTCGCCCAGTACATGGGCCGCCGCGACGGCCTGGCCATGGGTAAGGACGGCAACGTCCACATGGCCGACATCCGGCTCGGACTGATCGCAATGGTGAGCCACCTCCCCGCGCTCATGCCCGTCGCCGTCGGGTGCGCGCTCGCGTTCAAGATCCGGCGCGAGCACCGCGTCGCGGTCGGCTGGAGCGGCGACGGCGCGATGGCACGCGGCGATGCGCACGAGGCGATGAACCTGGCCGGCGTCCACCGGCTCCCCGTCGTGTTCATCTGCGACAACAACCAGTACGCCTACTCCACGCCGAACCGGCTCGAGTACGGCGTCGACCACCTCGCCGACCGGGCGGCCGCCTACGGCTTCGAGGGGGTCGTCGTCGACGGCACCGACGTGCTCACCGTCTATCGCGAGGCGCACCGCGCCATCGAGAAGGCGCGCGAGGGCGGCGGCCCAACCCTGCTCGAGCTCGTCACGCTCAGGATGGAGGGACACGCCGTGCACGACGACGCCTTCTACGTCCCACGCGAGCTGCTCGAGGCCTACGGCCGCAAGGACCCGATCGAGCGCTACCGGCGATGGCTGAAGGAGCAGGCGTTCCTCGACGACGAGTCCGACGAGGCCGTCACCGTCGAGGTGAAGAAGCTTCTGAACGATGCGATGAAGCGGGCCGAGGAGAGCCCTCTGCCCGATGCCTCCGAGCTCGAGGTCGGCGTCTACGCTGAGCCCGAGGAGCTCGACACCCCCCACCACAAGTAGCGAGGACGCGAGTGGCAACGAAGACCTATCTCCAGGCGATCTCCGACGGCCTCCGCGAGGAGATGCGGCGCGACTCGCGCGTCTTCCTCATCGGGGAGGACATCGGCGTCTACGGCGGTGCATTCAAGGTGACCCAGGGCTTCCTCCAGGAGTTCGGGGAGGACCGCGTTATCGACTCGCCCCTCTCCGAGACGGCGATCGTCGGCTCGTGCACCGGCGCCGCTCTCATGGGCATGCGGCCGGTGTGCGAGATGCAGTTCTCGGACTTCGTCTCGTGCGCGTTCGACCATCTGGTCACGGTCGCCGCCAAGCAGCACTACCGGGTCGGAACGCCGGTGCCCATCGTCGTCCGCCTCCCGTCGGGCGGCGGCTTCTCGGGCGGCCCGTTCCACTCGCAGAACCCGGAGGGCTACTTCGCGCACTGCCCGGGCCTGAAGCTCGTCTGCCCGGCCACGCCGGCCGACGCCAAGGGCCTTCTGATCCAGGCGATCCGCGACCCCAACCCGGTGCTCTACTTCGAGCACAAGCACCTGTACCGGCGGATCAAGGGCGAGGTGCCCGACGGCGAGCACACCGTCGAGTTCGGCAAGGCCCGCATCCACCGCGAGGGCACCGACCTCTCGATCATCACCTACGGCGCGATGGTCTACACCGCCGAGGAGGCCGCGACGGCCGTCGCCGAGAAGGACGGGACGTCGGTCGAGATCGTCGACCTGCGCACGGTCACGCCGTGGGACAGGCAGGCCGTCCTCGACTCCGTGGCGAAGACCTCGAAGGTGATCGTGCTGCACGAGGACACGCACACATCAGGATTCGGCGCCGAGATCGCCGCCACCATCGCCGAGGAGGCGTTCGAGAACCTCGACGCGCCGGTGGCGCGCCTGACCGCGCCCGACACTCCCGTCCCATTCGCGCCGCCGCTCGAGAAGGCGTTCCTTCCCCAGGTGGAGGACGTCGTGGCGGCGATCGACAGACTGTCAGCGTATTAGGAGGTCCCCGCTATGGCCACAGGAACACTCGTCGATGTCGTGATGCCGCAGATGGGCGTGAGCGTGTCCGAGGGCACGATCACGCGCTGGACGAAGGAGGTCGGCCAGACCATCGAGGCCGACGAGACGATCGTCGAGATCTCGACCGACAAGGTCGACACCGAGGTCCCCGCCCCTGCGACCGGCGTCGTCCGAGAGCTCCTGGCCGGCGAGGGCGAGACCGTGCCCGTGAACACCCGCATCGCCATCATCGACACCGGCGACGGCTCCGACACCCAGACAGAACCCGCAACAACGGGGTCAGATCCCAATGTTGCAGCCGAGGCGCCTCAGGCGGCCGAACCCCCGCCTGCCGAGACGCCGGCGCAGCCGACTCCCACGAACGGCAATGGGCATGGCGGCGAGGGCCGGACCTTCGTCTCGCCCGTCGTCGCCCGCATGGTGGCCGAGCACAACCTCGACATCAACGCGATCTCGGGGACCGGCGCCGGCGGCCGTGTGACCAAGAAGGACGTGCAGGCGTTCATCGACTCCGGCGGCGCGAGCGCCCCGGCGCCCGCTCCCGCTGCCGAGGTCCACGACGTCCCCCACTTCGCGCCTCCCGCGGAGCCCGAGACCCCGGTGCAGCCGCCCGCACCGGTGGCAGCCCCCGCGGCAGCGGCACCCGCGCCGGCGCCCGCGGTCGTCGAGGGCGAGCCCGGGCCGGGCGAGGAGCTCTACCGGTTCAACACCGTGCGCAAGGTGATCGCGCGCCACATGCGCCACTCGCTCGAGACCGCCGCTCAGGTGACGACCGTGATCGAGGTCGACATGACCGGCGTGGTCGGCCTGCGCAGGAAGTGGAAGCCGATCTACGCCGAGCGCCACGGCGTCAACCTCACCTACGTCCCGTTCGTCGCGCAGGCGACGATGGACGCGATCGGCCGCTGGCCGTGGGTGAACGCCGAGATCCGTGGTGAGTCCGCGCTGATCAAGCGCTACGTCAACCTCGGGATGGCCGTGGCGATCGACGACGCGAAGGGCCTCATGGTGCCGGTGATCCACCACGCCGAGGAGCTGAACCTCGTCGGGCTCTCGCGCGCGGTGATCGACCTCGCCGACAAGGCGCGGACAAAGACGCTCACGCCCGATGAGATGTCGGGCGGCACGTTCACGATCACGAACCCGGGCGTCTTCGGCGCGCTGATCGGCACGCCGATCATCCCCGAGGGCCAGGTCGCGATCCTCGACGTCGAGGCGATCGTGAAGCGCCCGGTCGTCGTGACGGACCGCCACGGGAACGACGCGATCGCCATCCGCCACATGATGTTCCTGTGCCTGTCGTACGACCATCGGCTCGTCGACGGCGCCTACGCCGCCCAGTTCATGGCCCAGATCAAGCAGAACCTCGAGGGCTGGGGCGAGGACGCGTACGGCCTTTGACGGGGGCGTACCTGTACGAGCTCGGCGTGACTCCCTACGGGGAGGCGCTCGCGATCATGCAGGAGCTGGCGGCCGCGCGAAACCAGCAGGCGGTCCCCGACACGGTGATGCTGCTCGAGCACGAGCCGGTGATCACGCTCGGCTCGCGTGCGGTTCGTGACGAGGAGCTGCCGCTGCCGACCGAGGAGTACGCCGGCCGCGGCATCGAGATCGTCGAGGTGGGCCGCGGCGGCCGCTCGACCTACCACGGCCCGGGACAGCTCGTCTGCTACCCGATCCTTGACCTGACGCCCCGCGGCCGCGACCTGCGCCGCTACGTGCGTGCGCTCGAGGAGACGGTGATCGCGACGCTGGCGGATCTCGGCGTCGAGAGCCACACGCTCGACGGGCAGCACGCGAGCGGCGTCTGGGTCGACGACAGGAAGATCGCGTCGATCGGCGTCCGCTGCGCGCGCTGGGTGACGAGCCACGGCCTGGCCCTGAACGTCGACTCCGACCTCGGGGTGTACGAGCTCTTCGACGCGTGCGGCCTGGGCGGCGCACAGTTCACGTCGATCGCTCGCGAGACGGGTCGGCCGGTGACGACCGCCGAGGTGCGCGGTCCGCTCGTGGAGCGCCTGGCCGAGAAGCTCGACCTCGAGCTGGATCGGCTGCCGACGGCGGAGGATGCCCGTGCCGTGGTCTGAGCTCCAGAAGTCGCGCCCGCCATGGATGACCGTGCGGGCGCCGTCCCCGGCCGGACGGCACGCCGAGCTCCGGGGCATCATGCGCGGCGCCGGCCTGCACACGGTGTGCGAGGAGGCCCGCTGCCCGAACATCGGCGAGTGCTGGGGGCGCGGCACGGCGACGTTCCAGATCCTCGGTGACGTCTGCACGCGCGCCTGCCGCTACTGCGCCGTCACGTCGGGCCGGCCCGAGTCGGCACCCGAGCCGCTCGAGCCGCTCCGCGTCGCCCGAGCCGTCGAGCGGATGGGGCTCGACCACGTCGTGGTGACCTCGGTCGACCGAGACGATCTCCCCGACCGCGGCGCTGCGCACTTCGCCGCGACGATCCGCTCGATCCGGCGGGCGAGCCCCGGGTGCGGCGTCGAGGTGCTGGTGCCCGACTTCCTGGGCTTCCGCGAGGAGGCGCTGCGGATCGTGCTCGAGGCGGCCCCCGACGTCTTCAACCACAACATCGAGACGGCCGAGCGCTTCTACCGGCGGGTGCGCCCCAAGGGCGACTACCAGCGGGCGCTCGACCTGCTCGACACTGCCAAGGACGTCTGGGCCGACCTGCATCCCGGCCGGTCGGCCCTGCTCACGAAGAGCGGCCTCATCGTCGGCATGGGCGAGACCGACGACGACGTGCTCGGAGTGATGCGCGACCTGCGCGACCACCGCGTCGACGTCGTCACGATCGGCCAGTATCTCCAGCCGACCGAGCGCCACCTGCCGCTGGATCGCTGGGTGACGCCGGCGCAGTTCGCCGAATACCGCCGCGCCGGCGAGGAGATGGGCTTCGCCTCCGTCTTCGCCGGGCCGCTCGTCCGGTCGAGCTACCGGGCTGACGAGCAGCGTCTGGCCGCGCGGGGCGAGTCCCGCGCTGTCGCACACTGAGCCGGGCCCGCGGGCGTACAATCGGCGCTGGTGCCGACGGGGTTTCACATCCTCACCTGGGGCAGCGAGGAGCAGCCGCCGCTTGTCTGCCTCCACGCCGAGCGCGGCCACGCCCGCCGCTTCGAGCGCCTGGCCCGGATGCTGCGCGACAGCATGCGCGTGATCGCCTACGACCTGCGCGGCCACGGTCGCTCGCCATGGGCGGGCGAGCAGACGCTGGGAGCGCACGCGGACGACGTCGGCGAGGTCATGGAGGCGTGTGGCGTCGAACAGGCGGCGATCCTCGGCGATTCGTTCGGAGCGCGGGTGGCAATCGAGGTCGCGGCCGCGCACGGCGACCGCGTGACGGCGCTCGTCCTGCTCGACCCGCCGCTCTATCCCCGCTTCCCGCCACCGGACGAGGTCGAGGCGCAGGGTCAGACCGGCGCGTTCGTGAGCGTCGATGACGCCGTCGAGCGCCTTCGCGCCGAGGCCGGGCTCGTCCATACCCCGCGGGCGCTTCTGGAGGAGGAGATGGCCGAGCACCTCGTCGCCGACGAGGACGGCCGGTTCCGGCTCCGCTACAGCCGCCAGGCGGTGGCCGGCGCCATGGACGCGCTCATCTTCAGCCCGGCCAGGCTGAAGGAGATCGTGTGCCCGACGCTGATCGTGCGAGCCGAGGAGTCGAGGGTGTTGAGCGCCGAGGACGTCGAGCGAGCTGCCGCGGAGCTGCGACGCTGCCAGATCGCAGTCGTCCCGGGGAGCCACGCCGTGCTGTGGGACGCGCTGGCCGAGACGGGCGCGCTCGTCCGCGACTTCGTCACCGAGCGGATCCGGGCATGACGCGCCTGCGTCCTCTTCTCAAGGACGAGATCGCCGAGTACGTCCCGCACCTGACGATGACGTACGCGGCCGAGCTCACGGAGCACCTCTACCTGAACGCCGAGGCGGCGGCCGCGCGAGCCGCCCGCAGCGCGACCGACGCATTCCCCGCCGGCGAGGCCGGCGCCGGGAACTGGCTCTTCGCCGTGGAGGACGGAGAGGGGACCCGGGTCGGTGTCCTCTGGCTGGGCGACCCGTTCGACGGCGAGCCCGACTCATTGTGGGTCTACGACATCGAGATCGACCCCGAGCATCGCGGCCGGGGCCTCGGGCGGGACGCGATGCGGCTCGCCGAGGAGGAGGCCCGACGCCTGGGCCGGCAGCGGATCAAGCTGAACGTCTTCGCCCGGAACGCCGTCGCCCGCGCCCTCTACCTGTCGCTCGGCTTCGAGGAGATGAGCATCCAGATGTCGAAGCCGGTCGGCGAGGGCGGCCACCACTCCGCACCCGCAGCGTGAGTAGTCGCCTGGGGGAGCACGGGCCAGAGCGCTTCCCGCGTCCGCTGAGCCAGCCGGAGCGGGCGATCCTCGACTTTCTACTCAGCGTCGAAACTCCCGGCGCCGACGCGTTGCGGGCACAGGCAGCGACAGCAAGGGTGACGGGACGCTGTGACTGCGGCTGTGCCACCATCGATCTCTCCGTCGATCGCGGCAAAACACCGGTGTCATCTGTACGGCACTCACCGGCGATCGAGGCCCACACGGCACTCAGCGACGACCCCACAGAGCACGACCTGCGGGAGTACTACGAGCTGATCGTCTTTGTCGACGACGGCTGGCTCAAGGGAGTCGAGATCGTCTACTACGGCGCGGAGCCGCCGCAGCAGTTCCCGTCACCAGCGCGGTTTCTGCCTCCACACGTCCGCCCGACATAGGGACGTTAGAGCTGCTCGGGTGCGCTCACCGCACGAGCGCGTAGACGATCGTCCCGAGCAGGACGACGACGAGCACGGCGAGCGGAACCGCCGACGACCCTGACCGGGCGTCGACGACCCGCTGTGAGGGCTCGGGCGTCGGGTACATCGGCTCCTCGCCCGACGCGATGCGATGCGCGACGACCTGGGCGTCGTCGGCCTTCACGAGCGCCGTCACGACCTCGGCGTCGACGCCCAGCTCCTGGGCAATCGCATCGTCGGACGCCCCTTGGTCGCGAAGCTCGACGAACCGGCGCACCTTCTCGTCGTCCATGCCGAAGTCGGTCGCCTCCTGCGCCGCGAACCGCAGGGCGAGGAAGCGGCTATCGGGGGACGGAGACGGCAATCTCGACCCAGCGCTCGAACATGCGCCGGCCGACATCGAGCATCCGATCGCGAGCGGCGTCGAAATCGGCCATCAGCCGGTCGATGCCCCCGGCGCCCAGCACGCGGTCGGCGTACTCGGCGTACGCCGGGACCTCGGCCCACTCGCGCGCCATCTGGTCGGTCACCTCGACGTGGAACTGGACGCCGTAGGCCGTCTGGCCGAACCGGAACCCCTGGTTGGGGTACGCGGGCGACGATGCCAGCCGCACGGCTCCCTCGGGCAGGTCGAACGTGTCGCCGTGCCACTGGAGCGTCAGGAACTCGGCGGGGATCTCGGCGAAGACCGGATCGGCCCGCGCCTCGTCGGTGAGCGTCACGGGCAGCACGCCGACCTCCGGCTGGGTGCCGGGATAGACGCGTGCGCCGAGCGACCCGGCCAGGAGCTGCACTCCGAGGCATGAGCCCCAGTACGGCACGCCGGCCCGCACCGCTTCCGCGATCGCCTGCTTCTCGAGCGTTAGCCAAGGCAGCTCAGCGTCGTCGTTCACGCTCATCGGGCCGCCCATCGCGACGATGGCGACGTAGTCCTGCCACGGCGGAAGCGGATCGCCCTCGTCGAGCTCGACGCGGTGGATGTCGGCTCCGGCGGCGCGCAACACGTCCTCGAACGCGCCGGGCGGCTCGCAGGCGATGTGCTGGAGAACCAGGACGTCCATCCCGGCGAGCCTACTGGTTTCCGCGCGCCATGCCGCGCAGGTCGAGCGCCTTGTCGAGCACGGCCTCGTCGACCCCGTGCTCGCGGGCGACCTCACGCAGCGACCGGCCAGAGGCGGCGGCGTCCTTGACGATCGCCGCGGCCGCGTCGTAGCCGATGTACGGATTGAGCGCCGTCACAACGGTGAGCGACACCTCGGCGTAGTGCTCGTTCTGCTCCCGGTTGGCCTCGATCCCCTCGACGCAGCGATCGGCGAAGAGCCGGCTCGCCGCCGCGAGGAGCTCGATGGACTGGAGCAGGTTCCGGGCCATGAGTGGGATCTGGACGTTCAGCTCGAAGTTGCCCTGCATCCCGCCGACCGTGATCGCCGTGTCGTTCCCGATCACCTGGGCCGAGACCTGGCAGACGACCTCGGGGATGACCGGGTTCACCTTGCCGGGCATGATCGAGGAGCCCTTCTGGAGCTCGGGGATGAAGATCTCGGCCAGGCCGGTGCGCGGGCCGGATCCCATCCAGCGGATGTCGTTGGCGATCTTGGTCAGCGAGACCGCGATGGTCTTCAACGCGCCCGACGTCTCGACCAGCCCGTCGCGGGCAGCCTGCGACTCGAACGGGTCTGCGGGAGGCGAGATCGTGAGGCCCGAGGCGGCGGCGAGGCGGTCTCGGACGCGCGCGGCGAACTCCGGGTGGGTGTTCAGGCCCGTGCCCGTGGCGGTGCCGCCGAGCGGGATCTGGCCGAGGCGCGGAAGCGCGGACTCGACCCGGGCCTTGCCCTCGCGGACCTGCGCCGCGTACCCGCCGAACTCCTGGCCGAGCGTGACCGGGACGGCGTCCATCAGGTGGGTGCGGCCGGTCTTCACGATGTCGGCGAACTCGTCCGCCTTCGCCGCGAGGGCGGAGGCGAGACGGTCGAGCGCCGGCAGGAGCTCGTTCGTCGCGGAGTCAAGCGCGGCCAGGTGGACGGCGGACGGGAAGACGTCGTTCGACGATTGGCCCATGTTCACGTGGTCGTTCGGGTGGACGCCTTCGCCCGCGAGGTTCGCGATCACCTCGTTCGCGTTCATGTTCGACGAGGTGCCCGAGCCCGTCTGGAAGACGTCGATCGGGAACTGGGCGTCGTGGCGGCCCTCGCCCACCTCGTCGGCCGCCGAGGCGATGCGGTCGGCCACTGCGGTGTCGAGCAG
>JBOHBE010000460.1:0-19240 GCA_050698235.1 Gaiellales bacterium | reverse complement strand
TGCGGGAGGTTCCCTGCAAGTTCCTCATCGGCCTCATCGCCTCGGTGACCCTCATCGGGAACATCTTCTACTTCTGGCTCCTCTGGGACTCCGAGCGGCAGGAGCTGTGGGACAAGATGGTCGACACGGTGGTCGTGAACGACCCCGGCGACCTCCTCGACCCGCGCCGCGCGGGCTAACCGGCGGCGGCGATGGCCTCGGCGACCCTGTGGGCCTCGAGCTCGAGCGCGTCGTCGAGCGGATCGAGCGCAACCGCGCCGTGCCGCTGCTCGAGCGCCTCGCGCACGAGCCAGTCGGCCAGCCACGGGTTCTTGGGGAGGAGTGGGCCATGGACGTAGGTGCCGATCACCTTGCCGGCGCGCACGCCCTCGCCGCCGTCGGAGCCGTTGTTGCCGTGACCGTGCAGCACCCGTCCGAGCGGCTCGACGCCCGGCCCGAGATGCGTGCGGCCGGCATGGTTCTCGAAGCCGACGACGGTGCGCACGTCGCCGCGGTCGAGCTCGCATCGCAGCGTGATGTTCCCGATCATCCGCGTCGGCCCCGCCTCGGTCATGAGGTCGACCAGGCCGGTGCCGGGCATCTCGTCGCCGGAGTGCCCGCGATAGCCGTGCCCGAGCAGCTGATAGCCGCCGCACACCGCCAGCACGGCGGCTCCGCGTGTCACGGCCGAGCGCAGGTCGCCGGACTTCTCGACGAGGTCGCCAGCGATCGCGACCTGGTCACGATCCTGGCCGCCGCCGAGGTAGTACAGGTCGGCCTCGGGAAGGGGATCGCCCGGCCCACAGCCGATCGCCTCGAACCCGATCCCGCGCCGCACGCACCGGTAGCGAAGGACGGCGATGTTGCCGCGGTCGGCGTAGATGTTCAGGTGCTCGGGATAGAGATGGCAGACCAGCAGATCGGTCACGCGGCCTCCCAGTACGGCGGCACGACACCGCGCCGGGTGAGCGCCCCGCGCAGCTCGAGCATGGCCGTGTAGGTGGTGAGCACGTAGGCCGGCCCGTTGCCCGCGGTCAGCGCCGTGTCGAGCGCCGCCGCGAGGTCCGGCTCGACGCGGACGAGGTCGGGATCGACACCGGCGTACTTGAGGCGCACGGCCATCTCGGCTGCCCGCGTCCCAGACGTCACCACCGACTCGACGCGTCCGGCGAGGAGCTCGAAGTCGACGTCCCAGATCCACGAGACGTCGCGTCCGTCCGCGATCCGGTCGTTCAGCGCGACGACGAGGCGCTTGGGTGCGGGGTCGTGCGCCAGCGTCCGGATGACCTCGTTCGCGCCCGCCGGGTTCTTCGACAGCACGAGGACGGCCTCGTGCCCGTCGACCGAGATTCGCTCGAACCGGCCGAACGCAGGGCCGAACGCCTCGAGCCCTGCCGCCATCCGCTCGAGCGCGACGTCGCCCATGGCGCAGGCCATCGCGACGGCGGCGAGTGCGTTGTAGACGTTGTAGAGGCCGGGGAGGGGCATGATGACCCGCCGCTCGCCGAGCGGCGTCCGAAGCGTGAAGCCGGTGCCGTCGAGGCCGTCGAACACGACGCCGGTCGCCGACACGTCGAGCGCGGGCCGCGCGTTCCCGCACGCGGGGCACGCCCAGGCGCCGAGGTGCCCGAGGTATACCGCCTCGTAGCGCAGCCGCTCGCCGCAGACCCCGCACCACTTCGAGTCGGCGGCGTGGGGGAGGCCCGGGAGGGCGACGCTCGGGTCGTCGATCCCGTACGAGAGCGATCCGTCGTTGCCGGGCAAGCCCGCCACGAGCGGGTCGTCGGCGTTTCGGACGAGCCGCCACGGGCCGGCGGCCGAGATCCGCCGCCAGCGCGCCGCGACGGCCTCGAGCTCGCCGTAGCGGTCGAGCTGGTCCCGGAACAGGTTCCCGAGCCCGAGCACCCGCGGGGCCAGGGCCGGCGCCACCACTTCGAGCGCGGCCTCGTCGACCTCGAAGACGCCCAGATCGGCGCCGCGGCACGCGAGCAGGGCCGACGCGACGCCGGAGGCCAGGTTCGCGCCGGCGGAGTTTCGGCACAGCCGCCGCTCCGGCTCGAGCATCGCCGCCAGCATCTTCGACGTCGTGGTCTTGCCGTTCGTCGCCGAGACCACAACGGTTCCGCCCGCGATCCGGCGCGACAGCCTCGGGATGGCGTCGGGCTCCATCCGCAGAAGCAGCTTGCCGGGCAGGCTCGTGCCGCCGCCGGCCCCCGCACGCCGTGACAACCCTGCAGCCGCCCGTGCTGCGGCGACCTTGGCGGGGAAGACGATCATCCGCCCGAATCCTATCGGCGGCCCTTCCACCGTCCGAATTTGACGGTGCGGCAGGGCACGGGTTTTAACTTGCAGCGTCGGGAACATATGCTATAAGCTGCCACCGGCCCGACGAGCCAGGAGAGCATCCATGAGACGCAAGACGGTGTACCGCGCGATCGAGGGAATCGACCGCGAGCAGCTGGAGCAGTTTCAGGCCGGGATGCGCAAGCGGTACTCCGACGAGCACATCCTGGACGAGCTCCGGGCGTGCGCGAAGCGCCTCGGCCGCTCGCCGACGATGCGCGAGTTCGAGGCCGACCCCGGCACGACCGTGCACCCGCAGACGGTCATCGAGCACTTCAAGTCGTGGAACCGCGCCAAGCGGCTGGCCGGGCTCGTCCCGCGCCGGTTCGCGACCCAGGACGAGCTCCTGAAGCTCCTGCGCGACCTCGGCGACGAGCTGGGGCGCGTCCCGACGGCCAAGGACATCGAGGCCCGCAAGGGCGCCATGCCGTCGAAGTCGCTCTACTGGCACACCTTCGGATCGCTGAACAACGCCCTGAAGCAGGCCGGGTTCGACGTGCCGGTGGGGGAGGAGCGCCTGGAGCGCGCGGTCGAGCAGGGGGCCATGCTGGCGATCAGGAGCGGCCGGCTGCCGAAGTTCGCCGACTGGGCGCAGGCCCGGCGCAGCGATCCGGGCATGCTGACCGAGTGGCAGGTGTACCGGATGTTCGACGCTCGCCGCGGCGCGTGGTCGACGTTCCAGTACCTCATCCGCAGCCGGCTCGAAGAGCGCGGCGTGCACATCTCGCCCGAGGGGCGAGTGCTGCCCACCACCTAGCGACTAGCGAGCTAGGAGCAGATCGGGCAGCCGGGCGGGTCGAGGACCTCGAGCGCCGCGATCTCCTCGAGCGCGTCGCCAAGGAGCGACGCCCAGGGCCCCGAGCAGAGCTCGACGTCGAGCAGCCGGCTCCAGGGGATCATGTTGACGCCGATCGAGACGGACACGCGCGCGATCCCGGGGGCGCCGCGCTCGGCGTCCTCGCCTGACGTCGCCTCGACGGGCGCATGGAGCATGAGCGATCCGGTCTGGCGTCCCGCGACCAGCCGACGCACGTAGAACGGAGGATCGTCGCCCGCCAGATCGAGGTAGCGGTACCCCCGCGCGGCGGGAGCGGAGGGGACACGGACGTGGCCGCAGCCGGTGCGGATCCGCTCAACGTCGACGACGGTGAGGCCTTCGAGGGCGCGGGCAAGGGCGTTCTGCATGTCTTGGTCTTCGGCGCCGAATCGGCCCGGCGCATCCCCCACCGGCGCTAACTCACATCCGACAGATTGCAATTACTCCGAGCAGCGCTCAAGAGATACCCGTCTGCGGCCGATTCAGTGGACACACGAGAGAGCACTGCCTCGTGTGCCACCCCTGCAACAGAAGGACACCACGCTGTGAGCTCCGCTCCACTGCCGATCGACGACGCCTCCCACCCCGACCCGTTTGACGCGGCGGCGGCCCCGGAGCCGGCCGACGTGGACGAGACCGAGAGCCCTGCGGCAACCGTCGACCTTCTGCACACGTACGTCCGCCAGATCGGCGACGGCGCCCTTCTGACGCGCGCGGAGGAGCTCGACCTCGCGCGGCGCAAGGACATGGGCGACGAGCGGGCCAAGCGGCAGCTGGTCGAGTCGAACCTGCGCCTGGTGATCGCAATGGCGCGCGCGTACTCGTCCTCCGGCGTCCCGCTGCTCGACCTGATCCAGGAGGGCAACATGGGCCTCATGCGGGCGGTCGAGAAGTTCGACTACCGCAGGGGATACAAGCTTTCGACGTACGCCACGTGGTGGATCCGGCAGTCGATGACCCGCGCGATCGCCGACCAGGCGCGCACGATCCGACTCCCGCTGCACGTGCTCGACCTCGTGAAGAAGCTGAACCGCGCCAACCGGGCGCTCGCGCAGAAGCTGGGCCGCGATCCGCTGGCGAGCGAGCTCGCCGCCGAGCTCCAGATCCCGATCGAGCGCGTGCTCGAGCTCCAGCGCACCATCGAGGACCCCGTCTCGCTCGAGGGCCCCGTCGGCGACGGCGAGTCGAACTTCGCTGACCTCGTCGAGGATCAGAACGCGCGCCAGCCGGAGGCGGCCGTCACGTACAGCCAGCGGGAGCAGGAGCTGCGCGCTGCGCTGGAGGAGCTCGGCGAGCGCACCCGGCGCGTGCTCGAGGCCCGGTTCGGCCTGAACGACCGCGAGCCGGCGACCCTGGAGCAGGTCGGCGTGGAGATCGGCGTGACCCGCGAGCGTGTCCGCCAGATCGAGACGCGGGCCCTCCGCGAGCTCGAGGCCAAGAACCCCGGCCTGCGCGACTTCCTCCGCGGCGTCGAGTGATGCCCGTGCCACCTGGGGTGGCACACTTCACCGCGTGAGCTCTCTCGAGTCCTTTTGGGACGCCTCGGTCGCCTTCTGGAACGACCTGGCCCGCGTCCACTGGAGCATCCTCGTGATCGCGATCGCCTGCTACCTCGCGAACGTCGTGCTGCGCGCGACGGCATGGCGCACGATCCTCCAGGCCGCATATCCCGAGGGACGCGTCCGCTGGCGCAGCATCCTGGCCGCGTATTTCGCCGGCGTCGGCTCGAACGCGATCCTGCCGGCCCGCGGCGGGGACGTCATCAAGATCTATCTGGCTCACCGGTCGATGCCCGGTGCCGCGTATACGACGATCACGTCGAGCCTCCTGGCCGAGACCTTGGCGGACACCGTCATCGGGCCGCTCGTGCTCTTCGCGGCCTACGCGAGCGGCCGGATCCCGCACCTGCCGGCGCGCGGCCACCTGGCCGCGTTCGAGTGGAGCTTCTTCGCCTCGCACGCGCAGTGGTTCGCGCTCGCGCTGGCGGCGATCCTGATCCTCACGGGCGTCTTCTTCACCTACCTCGAGCACCACGTGGTGTCGTTCTGGTCGCGCGTCAACCTCGGCCTGGCCATCCTGCGGACGCCCCGGATCTACTTCCGCCGCGTGGTGTCGCTCCAGCTGGCCGGATGGTGCCTGCGGGCGCTCGCGATGTACTTCTTCCTCCAGGCGTTCCGGATCCCGGCCGACCTGATCGACGCGACGCTCGCGCTCTCGGCCCAGAGCGCCTCGACGCTGCTTCCGCTGACGCCGGGGGGACTCGGCACGCAGCAGGCGCTCCTGGGCTACATGTTCCGAAACGCCGCGCCCGCGAGCACGGTGCTCGCGTTCTCGGTCGGGATGCAGTTCGCGGTGACGCTGACCAGCGTGATCTGCGGCGGGCTCGCGATCTGGATCACGCTGAAGCGGCTTCCCTGGCACGCACACCGGCACGTGGCCGCCACGCCGGCCGAGACGCCCTAAAAGGCCCACCGAGCTCACAGGGCCGTCCAGCGCTCGCTCTCCACGCGCGATAATGCCGGTTATGTCAAGTTGAAGAGATCGAACGGGGAAGACCGCCCCGATCGCGTCTCCCCTTCAGCCGGCGAGCGGCTGGGTCGGGTCGCTCGGGAAGAACGCCCGACGGCGGGCGAGCGAGAGCCGCTCGCGGGCGTCGGCCAGGAGCTCGGCGCCCGACGCGTGCTCATCCAGCTCGGCGAAGCCCGCTGACCCGCACAGGATCCCACCCGCGAAGAGCTCGCTCCCTGCGAGCGCCGCGCGGACGCGCTTGAAGGCCGCACGGGCCTCGAACTCGCCGGCCCGCGGGAAGAGCAGCGCGAACTGGTCTGCTCCGAGATGGCCGACGCGGTCGTCGTGACGCACGGCCGAGCGCGCCAGCGCGCCAACGTGCAGGATGAGATCTCTCTGGTCGATCGAGCGCGGCCCCAGCTCGAGCCCGTGCACCGTGAAGACGGCGACCGCCAGCGCCTGGCTGCGCCATCGCGCGGCGGCGACGGTGCGCTCGAGCTCGACAACGAATGCGCCGTTGTCGAGGAGCGCCTCCTCGCCGGCGACCCCGGCGGCGAGCGCAAGGGCGACGCAGTGCCCGAGCGCATTGACGAACGACTCCTGCTCATACGTCGGCTCCGCGTCCCATTGGGCGACGACCCCCTCCGGCGACAGCATGAGGTGGCACTCGAGCCCGGCTTCGTTCGGCGTCGACGCGAGGATGCGGTCGATGACGCCGGCGTCCGCCTGCGGCGCGGCGAGAGCCGCCGCGGCACGCGACAGGACGTCCATCAGGATGTGGCCGTCATCCATTCGGTTCCATATCGGGAAAGAGCGGCGAGGCCTTGAGCCCCGCGTCTCGATCAGGCGACCGCGGCGCCCCATTCGTGCCCGGAGGCCGGCGCGTCGTCCGCCGGGAACACGTTGTGGCGCTGCGCCTCGATCGAGAAGTCGGGCATCCGGCCGCGCTGGTAGAGCTCGGTCTCGCGTTCGAGCACTGCGAGGAACGCGTCGACGATCGGCGCCTCGAACTGCGTCCCCTTCCCCAGCACCAGCTGCTGGATCGCGCGCTCGGTGCTCATGGCCGCGCGGTACGGACGGTTCGTGGTCATGGCGTTGTACGAGTCGGCGACGGCGATGATCCGGGCGAGCCGAGGGATCGAGTGGCCCGCGAGCCCGTCGGGATATCCGGCGCCGTCCCAGCGCTCGTGGTGACTGCGGACGATCAGCGCGATGTCGCTGTAGTCCTCCACCTCGGCCAGGATCCGGGCCCCGATGGCGGGGTGCTCGCGCATCTCGGCCCATTCGTCGTCGTCGAGAGCCGACCGCTTCTCGAGCAGCTCCGCGCGCAGGCCGATCTTGCCGATGTCGTGGACGAGGGCGGCCAGGTGGATCTCGGTGACCTCCTCCTCCGGCAGGCCCGCCTCGCGCGCGATGTCGCGCGAGTAGACCGCGACAGCGGCGGAGTGACCCGCGGTGTAGTTGTCGCGCGAGTCGAGCGCCCGCACCATGGCTGCCGCGAAGCTGATGTTGACCCGCCGCAGCTGCGCGTTGGCCGCCTCGAGCTGGTAGTTCGAGTCCCCCAGCTCCTCGATCAACTGCGCCTGGCGGGCGTGCATGCCGAAGCTCAGGTGCGCGGCGATCAGCGGGACGACGAAGAACGCCACCGCCTCGACGCCCACGCGCGCGTACGTGAACGCGATCAGCGCGGTCACCGGCGCGTAGAGCGCCACAGAGACGGCGATCGAGCCGCGCAGGAGCCGCCAGAGCTCGAGGGGCCGCGTGCCGTGGCGGATGAGGAGCGTCACCGCGGTGACGAAGAACTCAACCCCTGTGCCGACGACCGACGCGATGGCCGCCACGGCAACAAGCGTCATGAGCGAGTCGACGCCCATGATCTGCTCGGCCACGACCGCGGTCCACCCCGCGGCGCAGCCGGCGAGCGTCTTTCCCGACAGGTAGATCAGGAATCGCTCGAGCGGGCCCTCGCGGTGCAGCATGGCCGCCGCTCCGACGAGCCCGGCGGCAGCCGGCCCGAACAGCACGGCCGCGAGCGCGAGCGGCATGAACGACACCGACACCTCGACGCGCGGCGAGACGCGCATGCTGCGCCCTTCCGCGACATGCGCGATGACTGCGAGGACGAGCACGACGTCCCACCGCCCCAGGCCGTGGAGAGACCACGACGCCGCCACCAGACCCAGAGCGAGCCCGGCGAGGACGGACGCATATACACGCACGCTTGTCAGATTCTGCACCTCCCCGTCACACGCTTGTGGTCAAGACTTGACATAGCGCAAACGGGTAGCTAGTCTCTCCCCCGTAAGGGGTACAAACGTGACGCGAGGGGGGAGGAACATCATGGGTATCAAGGGTTGGTAGGGACAAAGGTCGGCATCGGCGTTATCGGTACGCCGGCGGGTGAGGTTGAGCCCTTCTCGTCTGCCGCGGGGTCCGGGGTCGGGCCCGGAATCCCCCGCAGCTCCCGATCTTGACGCGCCCCTGCGAGACGGCAGCGCAAAAGGCGCCGCCTCGCGGGGGCGCGGTGCGTTAAAAGAAAAACCGGTGAGCGCCTGGAGCAGAGCGCCCACCGGAGGACGGAAAACGCCGGCTCAGAGGCCGGTGGAGCACGACGCGCCGACACCTCGCGCGCGATGCGGCAGCGATCGCTGTTTCCAGTCCTGATATCGGTGTTTCGGGCCGCCGGGCCCATCCCCCGACGGAGTGTCGGCAGTGGCGCTCAAGCCGGGCACCCCTGCCGCCGATATCACGCATACGGGGCAGATTCGCCCGCCGGCACGGCTCGCTCCAGCCGTCGGCTCCATCCACACGCTTTCATCCCAAGAGGTCTGACACATGAGCGACGCCGAGGCACAGCCGGAACAGCCCGCACGCGACGAGTCCGCAAGCGGGCTCCGACGCGCGATGGAACACCGGATGGCCTCGCTGCAGGAGGCCGAGGAGCGCCTCCAGCGCGAGCAGTCGGCCCTCCAGGAGCAGGCCAAGGTCGTGTTCGCCGAGCGCGAGGCACGCCTCGCCCGACGTGAGCGCGAGCTCGCCAAGCGCGAGGCCGCCCTGGCCGTGAGCGAAGGCATCGCATCGTCCAACACCGGTGGTGATGTCGACGCCGCTGACCGGGCCCGGTTCGAGGAGGGCGAAGCGCGCCTCGGCGAGCGCCAGGCCGAGCTCGACCGCCGCGAGCAGGAGCTCGTGGAGCGCGAGCGAGACCTCGCGGCCGCCGCCGCAGCCTCCCCCACCCCGGCCGCCGACGGATCGTCTCCTGTTGACAGCGCCCGCACGCACGAGCTCGAAGAGGCCGTGACGACGCTCGAGCGCCAGGTCGAGCACATGAAGAGCCAGCGCGAGCAGATCGAGCGCGAGCGCGACTCGCTCGTCGAGCAGCTGCGCGACCGCGGCGCCCTCGGTTCGGCCGAGCTGGCCGAGCGCGAGGCGCGCCTCTCGTCGCTCGAGCAGGAGCTCACGGACCGCGAGCACCGCGCCAAGAAGGTCGAGAAGGTCATCACCCAGAAGGAGCTGCACGTCGACGGCGCCCGCGCCGACCTCGAGCAGCGCGCCGCGGAGATGACCGAGAACGAGCGGGCCTTCGCCGAGCGCGCAGCGGCTGTCGACGCACGCGCCACCGCCGCCGAGACCGCTGAGTCCGAGACGCGTGCCCGTCTCGAGCAGCTTGAGACGCGCGAGGCCGAGTTCGCCAGGTCGTTCGACGAGCTCGCCACCGCCCAGTCGTCGCTCAAGGAGGCCACCGAGGCGCTCGAGAGCCGGTCCGGGATGATCGAGACGGCCGAGGCCAAGGTCGCCGCGATGCACGCCGACACCGACCGCAAGGTTGCCGAGGCCGAGCAGCGGATCGCCGCGCTGGCCGACCGCGAGAAGGAGCTCCAGCACGTCGAGGCCCGCCTCGCCGAGCTGGACACTCGCGACCGCGAGGTCGGCAAGGCCATCGCAGATCTCGAGGAGCGCGAGCGCGAGCTGCGCGACATCGACGGCCGCCGCCATGCCGCCGAGGGCGCCATGACGCGTGCAGAGGCCGCCCAGAAGCAGCTCGAGGAGCGCAGGGCCGAGGCCGAGGCGCGGATCGCACAGTGCGACGCACGCGTGCTCGAGCTGGCCGACAAGGAGCGCCGCCTGACCGAGATCGACCGCCGGCTCGCGGAGTTCGACGTCCGCCAGGAGAAGCTCCAGAACGCCGAGGCCGAGATCGCCGCCGAGCGCGCGCAGGCCGAGAACCTCCAGCGCGAGGCTCACCGCCTCCAGAAGCAGGCCGAGCGGATGCTCGTCGACGCCGAGCAACAGGCTTCGCAGGCTGTCGACCGCCTCGCCGCCGATCTGCGTGAGCGCGAGGCACGCCAGGCCGTCGCCGAGGCCGACCTGGAGCGCCGCGAGGCCCGCCTCGACCGCCGCCAGGACACGCTGGACGAGCGCGAGCGCGACGTCGACAACCGAAACGACGCCCTCGAACTGCGTGATGTACAGATCAAGGAGCGCGAGGCGGACGTCGCCCGCCTCACCGTGCGCGCCGACAGGGTCGAGGCCGAGCTCGACGCCCAGCGCGCGGCCCTGGCCGACGCTGAGGATGCGGTGGCCCGCGAGCGAGCCGTCCTCCAGCGCCGGATGGCGGAGATCGAGAAGCGCGAGTCCACCGAGCGCACCGACCTCGACGAGGCCGTCCGCAGCGCGGCGGAGGCGAGCGGCGGCCGCAAGGGCCTGCTCGGGCGAAACGGCGGCAAGTCCGTCGAGGAGCTCCACAACGCGCTTCGGACGAAGGAGGCCGAGCTGCAGTCACAGGAGCGTCGGCTGAGCGAGCTCAACTCCGCCCTCCAGCGGCGCGAGTCGGATCTCGACACCTACGCCCGAAAGCTCCAGCGCAGCGCGGCCGCCGACGCGGCGAACGGCGGGGTGCGGCCGTCGGACTTCACCGTCGAGGAGGCCGAGGGGCACGACGAGCCCTCGCCCGACGACGATGATCCGACGCGCAAGCGGCTCCAGTTCTGGTCGCGCTAACCCTCCGGGGATCCGTCCGACACGCTGAGTAGCGTCCGGCCGTGCTCCGGCCGCTCGAGCGCCCGCGCCGCCGTCCCGCTATCGGGGTCGCAGCTGCCGCCGCATATGCAGTCACGTGGGTCGTGCCGGCCTGGGGGCGCCCCGGGTGCCTGGCCGTCGCCATCGGGCTGGCATGGCTCGCCGGGGCGCGGATCGGCGGCCTGGTCATGGGCGCGGCCATCCTGGTCGCGCCGGTCGGCCTCCCCGCGCGGATCGGCCTCGCGCTGGCGTCGGCTCTGGGCGGCGAGATCCTCGAGCGCGAGGCGCGAGCCCGTCACGAGCTTCGCACGCGGTCCTTCACCGACCGCCTGACCGGTCTTCGCAACTACGACTTCTTCTCCGAGGCGATGGCCGCCGAGCTGGCCCGCGTCCGCCGCTACGGCGGGTGTACGACCCTCGTCCTGATCGACCTCGACCGGTTCAAGGCCTACAACGACCGCCACGGCCACGGCGCCGGGAACCGCCTGCTCGCCTCGGTCGGCCGGGCGCTCCTGCACGAGAAGCGCGACGCCGACATCGCCGCCCGCTTCGGCGGCGAGGAGTTCGCGGTGCTCGTACCGGGCCGGGCAACCGACGGAGTCGTGCTGGCCGATCGCCTGCGCCGCGCGATCGCCGAGGTCCCCGCCGGCCGCCTCGACCGCCACTCGGTGCCCGACATCGTCACAGCATCGGCCGGCGTCGCCACGTTCCCGCTCGACGCCCGCGACGGCGACGAGCTGTTCGAGATCGCCGACCGCGCCCTCTACGAGGCGAAGCGCCGGGGCCGCGACCGCGTCGTCACCGCCGCCGAGATCGGCCCCGCCGCCCTTCCCCGCGCCGTGTGAGCCCCGGTGATTCGCCTGTCGACCGCGCTCGGCTAGAGCAAATCTGCGCGCTCGGTGTCGAACCGGGCGGAGTGGAGCTGATGGTGGAACACCTCGACGGTGAGGTCGCGCGTGTCGCCGAACGGCCGGTCGACGAACCGCACCACGCGGTCGTGGTAGAAGGGCACGTCGAGGTGGGCCCCCGAGACGAGGTTCAGCGACACCTCGCCGCAGCTCGGGCACGTCACGGCCACGCCGATGCACTCGTCCCGCGCTTCTGGCGCCGGCGCAACCATGTTGAGGCTCGACGGCCACACGGGCTTCAGCCGCCCCTCGCGGCTGCAGTAGAGACGCCACGGCCAGTTCCCACGCTGGACCTCGCTGCGAGCGATCTCGGCGAGCTCGTCGCCGACCGGCTCGGTTCGTCCGGTGAGTAGGTTTCGGAACTCGACCTCGACGGGCGCGAGCGGGCCGTAGTCGAGGTCGGCGTGCGTGACGAGGCCCTGGTGCGGCTCCCCACACGCGCAGTCGTAGACGACGCGGTAGACGGCCGGATGGGCGGCCCCCGGCAGGCGCTCGAGCCGGCGGAACGCCGACAGGCTGACCCGCGTCAGCTCGCCGCCCGGGCGGTGCGGGCAGTGAAACCGGTAGCTCGCTCGTAACGTGTCATACATGTTTCACTGTTTATCGACCCCGACGTCCGATCCTGTTAGCATCGCCGCGCGGTGCCCCGCATCGACCTCCGTAGCAAGGTCCGCGACGTCCCGGACTTCCCTCGGCCCGGGATCGTCTTCAAGGACATCATGCCCCTCCTGGCGGACGCCGAGGCCCTGCACCAGGCCGTCGACGACCTGGCGGTGTGGGCGGGCCCGCGGAACGTGGACGTCGTCGTCGGGGCCGAGGCCCGGGGGTTCATCCTGGGTGCGGCGCTCGCCTACAAGCTCGGGTGCGGGTTCGTCGCGGCCCGAAAGCCGGGCAAGCTGCCGTTCCTGACCGTCGGCGCGAAGTACGCGCTGGAGTACGGGTTCGACGCTCTCGAGATGCACGTCGACGCCCTGAAGCCAGGCACGCGCGTCCTCGTGCACGACGATCTGCTCGCCACGGGCGGCACGGCGCGGGCCAAGGTCGACTTGGTCGAGCAGCTGGGCGCCCAGGTCGTCGGTGTGGCGTTCGTCGTCGAGCTCACGTTCCTCGGCGGCCGCGACAAGCTCTACGGCCACGACGTCCACTCGCTGCTCCAGTACGAGAGCGAGTAGCTACCGGGCGACGTCGCGCAGGTCGCGCACCAGCAGCAGGTGCGCGAGCTGGCTCGTGAGCTCGGCGAGCTGCTCGAGCTCCTGGAGCCCCGCCTCGCGCCGGTCGGCGTTCGACGAGCGAAGCGACGGGGCGAGGATCTGCTCGAGCAGCCCGGCCTCGCGGCCGACCGCGGAGCGAAACGCCTTCAGGTGCCGCGCGGCGACGCCGTAACGGGCCAGCCGCTGGCAGATGATTACGATGTCGACGTCGGTACGCGAGTAGGGCGTCCCGCCGCCCCGGCGCCGTCCGTCGAGGAGCTGGTACTCCTCGAGCTCGCGCACGAAGCCGGCGTCGGCGTCCGCGTCGGACAGCAGCTGCTCGAGGCTGAGCGCGTCCTCCCCACCTCCGACGAGCCGCGGCCGCCGGCCGCTGCCGGCCGTCGATCGGCCCTGGGCGATCACCTGCCGGATCACCCTGAGCGGCAGGAACTCGTCACGCTGCATGCGCAGGATCTCGCGCAGCTGCCCGACGTCGTCGTCGGAGTAGAGCCGGTAGCCGCCGGGCGTCCGGCGCGGCGTGATCAGCTTCTGGTCCTCGAGGAACCGGATCTTCGAGATCGAGATGTCGGGGAACTCCTCGTGCAGGAGCTTGCAGACCGTCCCGATCGTGAGCCGGGGCGGGCGCGGGGCCTCGGTGGGTGCGGGCTTGGCCGACATGTCACGGGCCCCGTTCGATATAGGTGAGCCGGTACTTGCCGATCTGGAGCTCGTCACCGTCGGCCAGCCTCGCGGTGTCGACCCGGTGCCGGTTCACGTAGGTGCCGTTCAGGCTCGCCCGATCGGTCAGGTGCAGGCCGTCGTCGCGGCGCTCCAGGATCGCGTGCTCGCGCGACACCGTGATGTCGTCCAGGAACACGTCCGACTGCGGCGCTCGCCCAATCGTCATCCGCGGGCGATCGACCGAGAACTGCTCGCCGGCCCGCCCGCCGCCGGTGCGGATCACGAGCGTCGCCCCCTCCCCCGCCTCGTCGGCGCCGCCGGCCTCGGTTCCGTCCTCGTCGACGGCCTCGAAGCTCATGGTCGGCTCGCCCGCGTCAGGGTCGAGCAGGCTCGCGCCACAACGGCCGCAGAAGCGCGCGGCCTCGCGGTTGTGATGTCCGCACTCGGGGCAGTACATGCCTCGTCCTAGTCGGGAGCCGGGGCGTCCTCGAGCTCCGGCGGCGGCCCGCGATGGGCCAGGATCTCGGTGAGCCTCTCGATGTCGACCTCGGAGAGCGAGGACTGCTCGCCGGCGTGGCGCCGCTTCACCCGGTCGACGAGCTCGGCCCGCAGGATGTCGATCTTGCCGTGCAGCAGGCGGCGGCGGTACGAGACCTCCTCCTCCTCGTGCACGTAGCGCTCGATGAGGGCCTTGAGGTCGTCGTCGGAGATCGTCGTGAAATCGGGCAGAACGTCCATGTCGTGGGTATCCGTTCGTTCGGGAACGCAGGTCAGTCTACTTCGCGGAGGCCGAATCCTCAAGCTCTAGTTGAGGGTTTAGACCGCGGCCGCGACGAACCCGTCGAGCATCGACCGGTACTTCGCCTCGAGAGCCAGCGAGTCCTCCCGCGTGGCGCCCTCCGCGTAGATGTGGAAGACCGGCTCGTCCGGGTCGGGGATGATCTGCGCCCATCCGGAGTCCTCGAAGATCTTGATGCCGTCGGTGTCGTCAACCTCGAGGCCCTTCACGGCCTCGATGACGAGGCGCATCGCCGTCCCCTTGGCCGACCACGGGCAGTGAGCCTGCTCGTGGACGAGAGTGCTCGCAGGCAGGTCGTGGACGAGCTCCGAGAGCGTCCGCCCCGACCCCGAGGCGATCTCGAGGACCTTCCCGATCGACATCACGGCGTCGTACGCGAGCAGGAAGTCAGGGAAGACGTACCCGCCCCCGGACGCCCCGGCAAAGACGACGTCGTCGGAGGCCGCCGCGGACGCGAGCAGGTCGCCCTGCGAGGCCTTGGTGCGCCGAACGACGATGCCGTTGCCCTGCGCGACCTCCTCGACCATCCGGGTCTCGGTCACGGGCACCAGGAGCGCGCCGCTCGAGCCCGACTGCGACAGCTCGCGCACGAGCAGGAGCAGCGTCGTCTCGGGCGGGATCGCCTCGCCGTTCTCGTCGATCAGCCACACCCGCTCGGCCGCGTTGTCGATCACGACGCCCAGATCGGCGCCGACCGCGCGAACCAGCCTGCCGGTCTCGTCTACGGCTGTCGCGATGTCGAGGCCGCGCAGGCTCGGGCTCGAGTCCACGAACGCGTTCAGCGCGATCATCTCGACGCCCAGGTCGCCGACGAGCGACGGCATGACGAGCGACGCGGCCGAGAAGCTGTAGTTCAGGACGAGCCGCAGCCCGCGCTCGGCGATCACGTCGCGGTTGAGCGCGCTCAGGAGCTCCTGGACATAGCTGCTGGTCGCCCGGGTCGGGTAGGTGAGCGTCCCGATCTCGCCCGGGCTCGTCCGGCGGAACTCCTGCCGCGAGAACGACCGCTCGATGCCCTTGATCGTCCCGTCGCTCGCGAGGATCCCGGGCGGCTCGAAGAACACGACCTGGATGGTGTCGGGGTCGCCGGCCGCGACGCGGACGTGAAGGCCCCCCGTGCGCTCGTCGACGCGCATCTCGTGGCGGTTCACCGCGGGCAGCGACACCCGCAGGTCAGAGACGTTGATGCCGGTCGACACGAGCCCCGAGATGATCGCCCGCTTGATCATCCGCGACGCCGGGTGCGCGTCGCGGCTCGCGACGACCGACGCCCCCTTCGCGAGCGTCGTGCCATACGCGGCGCCGATCCGGGCCGCGACCTCGGCCGTGATGTCGACGTTCACGAGCCCCGACGCACCGCCGCGGCCGAAGATCGTCGTGATGCCGCGCGACTCCCAGATGAGGTTCGTGTGGATGGCGGCGCCGGCCTCGATCGTCTTGAACGGATACACCTTGACGTGCGGGTCGAGCACGGCCTCGGCGCCGATGGAGCACTCGTCGCCGACCGCGACGCCCTCGTTGAGGAGAGCGTGTGCGCGCACGTCGACGCCCTTCCCGAGGATCGTTCCGTCGATGCGGGCGCTGCGGCCGATGTAGCTGCCTGAGTCGATCACGCTGCGCTCGGTCGTCGCGCCCTCCTTGACGACCACGTTCTGGCCGAGCACGGAGTACGGCCCGATGCGCGCGCCGGCCTCGATCTGGCAGTAGTTCCCGATGACCGCCGGCCCCTCGATCTGGTTCAGATCGGGGAGCAGGACGCCGTCGCCGAGGACGACGTTGTCGCGCAGGCGGATCCCCGAGATTTCGAGCTCGATGCGGCCGTCGAGCGCGTCGAAGTTCGCCTTGCGGTACTGGTCGAGGTTCCCGATGTCCTGCCAGTAGCCCTCCACCAGGTGCCCGTAGACGGGCTTGCCACGCCGCAGGAGGTCGGGGAAGAGCTGCTTGGAGAAGTCGTAGGACGCCCCGTCAGGCACCGCCGCGAGCACCTCCGGCTCGAGCACGTAGACGCCCGTGTTGATCGTGTCCGAGAACACCTGCCCCCAGGAAGGCTTCTCGAGGAAGCGCTCGACACGGCCGTCCGAGTCGGTGATGACGACGCCGAACTCGAGCGGGTTCTCGACGGAGTAGAGCGCGAGTGTGGCGACCGCCCCCCGCCGCTTGTGCGCGGCGACGAGCCCCGCCAGGTCGAAGTCGCACAGGGCGTCACCGGAGATGACCAGGAACGTCTCGTCGAGCAGCTCGGCGGCGTTCTTGACGCTCCCCGCGGTGCCGAGCGGCGTCTCCTCGACCGAGTAGTGCAGCTCGACTCCCATCTCGCCGCCGTCGTCGAAGTACCCGCGGATCACCTGGGGCAGGTAGGCGACGGTGACGACGATGTCGCTCATCCCGTGCCGGCGCAGGAGCTCGATGATGTGCTCCATGCACGGCTTCCCTGCGACGGGGACCATCGGCTTGGGCTGGTTGGACGTGAGCGGGCGAAGGCGGGTGCCCTCACCACCGGCCATGACGACGGCTTTCATGCGTGCCCCCGCACTAGGCGGCCTCGCTGGGGGCCACGGAGTAGAGCGCGCCTGCGACCAGCGAGACGCCGACGCCCAGCGCGCAGATCACGAGCGGCCACGAGGCGGAGGTCACCATGAGGAGCGCGAGCGACAGCATGATGAGCGCCGTCGCCCACTTCCCGACCATGTTCACGGCGACCCGGGTCTCGGCGTGACGCTTGTGGAAGAGCGCCATGAGCCAGAGATCGCGAGTCAGCACGGGCAGGGCGAGCCACCACGGCAGACGGCCCGCGTACCAGAGCAGGATCAGCGCCATGTTGATCAGGAGCCGGTCGGCGAGCGGATCTGCGATCCGGCCGAACTTCGAGGGCTCGTCGGCGCGGCGCGCCAGCGCACCGTCCAGATAGTCCGTGAGCGACGCGAGCGTGAAGATCACGGCCGCGGCGAGGCTCTGGCCGTCGTCCGCGGTCGCCAAGAGCACGGTGAACGGGAGCACCGCCAGCAAGCGCGCGAGGGTGAGCGCGTTGGCGATCGGTCTCAGCAATGGCGCAATTCTACCGGCCCTCGGCCTCCGGTTCGCTGGGCGCCCGGCCGCGACGAGATGTAAGCGATTTGGAAGGACTTGCCCGCCGTCCTTGATCGCCCGCGCACCCGGTCGATTTCCCGAGTGGGTCATGAGGATGCGACTGGGGGTCATCATCTTCACGCTGGGGGCCGCGTTTGTGGCCGGCGCCATCACCGCGCCGGCCACGAACGCCGTTACCGCCCCGCACGTGCGCTTCGGTGCCTGGGTGCAGCAGGGCACGGCGGCGACGCACGCCGACGCGGTGCGCGCCCTCGAGACCCAGCTCGGCTTCACCCTGGCGATCGACAACCACTATCGCCCGTGGACGAACACGTTCTGGCGCGACGAGCGGGACGACATCGCCACCGGCCGCACGCCGATGGTCTCGTGGACGGCCCAGGGCACGACGGCCGCCGCGATCGCCTCCGGCTCCGAGGACGCGAACATCGCCCGCGTGGCCGACGCCGTGAAGGCGCTTGGCGGCAGGGTGCTCGTCCGCTTCGCGTACGAGATGGACCAGCCCAGGAGCGGCCCGCGGTACCTCGGCTCGCCCGCACAGTTCATCGCGGCATGGCGGCACGTCTACGACATGTTCCAGGCGCGCGGCGTCTCGAACGCCCGCTTCGTCTGGGCGCCGATCGCCGCCAACTACGCGACGGGCATCGCCCAGAGCTTCTATCCCGGCAACCGGTACGTCGACTGGATCGGAGCCGACGGCTACAACTGGTATCCGGGCCGGCCCGGGTCGAAGTGGACAACATTCGGTGACATCTTCACCGCCTTCTACGCGTGGGCGGCGCCGCGGGGAAAGCCGCTGATCGTCGCCGAGACCGGCGTGCAGGAGGACCCGGCTGTGCCTGGGCGGAAGGCCGATTGGTTCGCGGACGCGGCCGTGTGGATCCGCTCCCACAATGCGATCCGGGCGGTTTCGTACTTCGACGGCGTCTCGCCGAAGGGCTACGACTTCCGCGTAGACACCTCGGGCGCGTCGTTCGCCGCGTGGCGGACGATGGACCTCGGTTAGTACGGTTAACCCCACGTCCTGATCCGGACACAGGCGCTACCCTGCGGGCTTCGTGTCCGACCACGACGACGCACAGCGACTCGAAGAAGGGCGGCGGATCGCCCACTCCGGAGGCCTCGCGCGGGTCGCCGGCCACTGTGCGCGGCACCCGTGGCGGGTCGTCTTCACCTGGCTCGGCATCTTCGTCGCCCTGATCGGCCTGAACGTCGCCTTCCACGGCTCGCTCGTCAACGAGTTCAAGGTTCCGGGCACCGACTTCCAGAAGGCGACGGACCTGATCAACGCGAAGTTCCACGGCCAGAAGGGCGCGGCGCTTCGCGTCGTCATGGCCGCGCCCCCGGGTGAGCGCATCGACACGCCCGAGCGGAAGGCGGCGGTCGCCAAGATGCTCGCGGTCTCCCAGGCTGCCGAGAAGACGCTCGACGAGAGCGCGAAGGACGCGAGCACTATCACCGACCCGCTCGCCGCGGACTCGCATCAGCTCTCGAAGACCGGCCGGATCGCGTTCTTCGACGCGCAGTTCGACCGGACCGGGTTCGAGCTGCCGCGCGCCGACGTGGTCAAGATCGAGGACAGCCTGCGGGCCATCGGCGAGCCCGTCGGGATCCAGGTCGAGTTCACAGGCGACGCCGAGAGCCCGCCGCCCGAGCAGGGTGCGAGCGACATCATCGGCCTGATCGCGGGCTTCTTCGTCCTGATCATCCTGTTCCGGGCGCTCGTGCCCACGGCGATCCCGCTGATCTTCGCGATCGTCGCGGTGGCCACCGCGTTCCTGCTGCTCTTCCTGGCCGCCCGGATCACGAACTTCAACACGATCACCGAGATCCTGGTGCCGATGATCGGGCTCGGCGTCGGGATCGACTACACGCTGTTCATCGTCACGCGATTCAGACAGCTGCTCCACGA